>NZ_KV808711.1:0-664 GCF_001812365.1 Anaerococcus sp. HMSC065G05 | reverse complement strand
CTCATAGGCATCCACAAGAACTCCCTGTCCGTATTTAAAGTCGATGATGGAAAGCCTATCATCTGAAACGATCAAGCAATCTGCAGTTCCAAATCCATCTGGAACATACTCTGAAAAATCCACTTTCTGTTCAATCAAAATAGCCGGATCCTTACACTTCTGCTTGGCTAATTCATATTGCTCCAAAACAAAATCCACATAGGCATCAGTACATTCTTGCATTTCGTCTGAGTCATAATCAGATACAGGTCTTTTACTTCGCATCTTCAATGCCTTTTTCAGCTTATGCTCACAAAAGGCATGTGCTGCCGTTCCTTCTTCTGCTGCTGCTGAACTGGTATTTTCAAACTCTAGTTCAAGCACTGCACTTGGTGTACAGTTCAGCCACCTATGAGAACTTGATGGGGATAAAATTGCGTGGCCCAGGCCAGCCTCTCTTGCACCTTTGGTACAATTCACCTTCTGTCTAGTCAATTTTGATTTCCTCCGCTTCTTTTAATAGCTGACTGTAGTTTTCCTTTGGTACATCAGATAACTTCGTTCCGCCAAACTTAACAATCAGCTCTTTAACCTCTGCTGTTTTCCCATGCTGACTTAAGGTAGCAAGCACTGCCCTTAAGTCTTCCAGTTTTAACTCTTTTGACTTAGGTGTTTTTTCTTCCTT
>NZ_KV808710.1:40224-56335 GCF_001812365.1 Anaerococcus sp. HMSC065G05 | reverse complement strand
CCTGATACTGTTGTATCGCCTGCTTTTGGTTGTGTGATTGTTGGTGCTGGTGTTTGACCTTGTTTTACAACAGTTAAAGTAGGATCTAATTTAGCAGTTTGTTTTCCTCTTGTTATTGTAACTTCTCCCTTATCATTTACAGAGATTTGATTATCTAATAGATCTGGGTTTGCTTTTTTAACTGCTTCTTTAACTTTATTTTGTTCATCTGCTGTTAATGAATCAGGATTTGCTACTTCTACTACTGCTGGGTTTTTAGCATAAATTCTATTTACTAGATATGCTTTTTGACCTTGTACATCTGATGGATTGCTTTCGCCTTCATCAAATAAATAAGTATATCCATCAAATTTTTCTGGATTTTCCTTATCATATCCTATTGATGCTGGTTTAAGTTCTTTTCCATCAAGTCCAACTGCTTTTGATCCTAACAATAATTTATATACATTTGTATATGTTATTGTTGTATCGTCTTCAGTCTTGTCTGTACGAACAAATTCATATCCTTCTATATCTGAAACTCCATCGTTATCTGGATGTGCACCATCTTCTTTTTTTAGTTCAATTGTTTTTCCATCAGCTGTTTCTTGTACCCATTTTGTGATTTCTTTTTTAGTTACTGGATTATTTTTTGCATTTACTTTTGCTTCATCAGAATGTGTACCATCTTTTTCAGCTATAGCTTTTACTTCGCTTCCATCTTTAACTTGATTTGCAGGAATTGTCACAACGCCTGTAGTTGGGTCTATTTTTATAGATGGGTCAGTTCCATCTGGCAATTTCCAAGCTCCATCATCGCCCTTTGTTGCTACAAGAGTTCCTTGATGATTGTTTTCATCAGTGTATGTGATTTGAACAACATCAACGTCTTTGTCAGTTGGTGGTGTTACTGTTACAGATCCATCATCGTTTGCTTTTAGAGTTGGAGCATCTGGTTTAGCTGGTGTTGTATCTGTTACTGTTACTGGTACTTTAACGTCTACTTCTTCTCCGTTTGGTAATGTTACTGTTACTACTGCTTTTGTTTCTCCAGCTTTTGATACGTCTGGTTCTGTTTTTACTACAACTTCTGATCCTTTTGGTAGGTTTGTTATCTTTTCTTTGTATTGATCTGCTGTTGGTTGTGTTCCTACAGTTGTTTCTACTTTTCCGTTAACGTTGGCATCCCATGCTTTTGGATTTTTATCTTCTTCATCTTTGATTCCATCGTTGTCGTCGTCTGGATCTGTTGAATCTGGTATTCCGTCTCCATCTGTATCTCTTAATATTGTTATTTGGATTTCTTTTGTTGATTCGTTTCCAGCTGCATCTTTTGCTTTGATTGTTACTGTGAAGTCTCTTTCTTCTTCTGTGTCTGCCCAGTTTGTTAGTTTGTCAGGTGTTCCTTCGATTTTGCCTGTTTCTTTGTTGTATCTTAATCCTTTTGGAAGTCCTGTTACTTCTACTGTTGGATTTTTATCTGTATCGTCTGTTACGTTTACCTTGATTGGTGTGATTTCTTGTCCTTCTGTTACTCTTGCTCCATTTGCCCATACTTGTGGTCCTCTATTATTTTCGTCTTCTTTTGGAGCTACTGGTGTGTCTGGATTGTCATCATCGTCTAGGTCACCAATTTCTGGTTTTGTTGTGTCTTTTTCTTCTTCAGCTATTGATAGAGGTACTCTATCTACATGTCCTTTTTTGATTAATACTTCTTCGCCTTTTTCATTTAATATATAAATATCATAAGTTACTTCTACATTTGGATCATCTTGTGTTGCTTCAACTTTTGTTTTTGGTGTTCCTGTAATTTGATCTCCTGTGATTGTTAGACCATCAATAGCTTTTCCATCTATAAATTTAGCTGTTACATTTTTAAATACATATCCATCAATTGGACTTGGTTTTACTGTAGTATTATATTCTTTTCCTACATTACCATCTTTTAATGGAGAATCTGTTATAATGTATTCTTGTGTCTTTGTTACAGATATTTCGCCTGCATCATCTGGTACTTTTACTGTTATTGTTGCCTTAAATTTACCAGCTTCAGTAGGTTTACCTGATACAACTCCAGTTGTCTCATCTATAGTTAATCCTGCTGGAAGACCTTCAGCACTATATTTTGCACCGTCAATAGGTTCATTATCAAATTTAACTTCTTCGTTTAATGAACCAACATTTTTATTAACTTCAACTGTAAATGAGTCTTGAGCTAATAATTGTGCATTATTTCCTTTTGAATCAACTCTATATAATTTAGCTGTGAAAGTTTTTGTTTCTGTTACATCTTTTGTATCAAAAGTTGCTTCAGGGAATCCACCTGTTGATGAAGGTTTAGATGCATTTTCAGTTTTAACTACATTTCCTTCTGCATCATACCAAACTATTCTAAATGAATCAGTAGTATTGCTATAAGGAAGTCCAGCTGTTTCAGTTTTTGCTACATCTCCTGGTGTTGCTGTATTGTTTCCGGTGTCATAATTTGTAATATTAAATTTAATTTCTGCTGGAGCCAATGCGAAGTCAGCTCTTGTAGAGTTTGCTGTTTGAGCTGTTGATACACCAAAAGCTGTTTGAGCCCAACCACCGTGGATACCCCAAGCATTGTTAGAACCTGTGTACCAGTTGTTGTTCCATGGAGTCATAACTCTTAGCTTGTCTGTGCCTTCTACAGAAATGAATAACCAATCAGAGTTAATATGTTTTTCTTTCCAATCTAATGCACCTGTTAAGAAAGATCCTTCTTCAGCACTATTTGCAACAGTACCAAGTCTATTTACTTCTTCTTCTGTCCATTTGTGGGCATCTCCAGCGTAATATTTTCCAGCTACTCTATTATATTCAGCTACATTTACTCCGTTTCTTTCAGGTCCCCAAGTACCATTAAATTGGATTTTATAATCGCCTTCTGCGTTTGTAACAGCACTTACTGTTTCTGCAATCCATTTGTCTGGGTCTTTTGCCACTTGTTCTTTTATCCAATCTTGCAATTGTTTTTCAAGATTATAGGTCCAACCTGCACCACGGATTTTACTAGGAGATGAAACGTTTAACATTTTAGCAGTTTCTGCGCTAAATATTTGTTTTAGAGCATAGTCAGATAAATAAGAAGCTCTTACTTTTACTCCTGGAGCTGGTGATGTATGAGTTGCTACAATACCCCATTGGATACCGCCTGCAGATTCATAGTCCCAAGATACTTTACCACGTACTGCACCTTGACCTGGATCTGTTTTAAATATTTGAGCAGGTGTCTCTTTATCTTGTTTATGCATTAGATCTTCTTTTGGAATTTCCATTAGAAGTACTTTAAAATCAGTAAGTTTATTAGGTATTAAATAGTAATTTGCACCAGCTACTCCCCTATCTGTAAATTCAACTGATTCTCCTGTTGAATATTGAAGTTGGTAGCCAGCTGGGATTGTAGATGCATCTACCCAAAACTTATAAGATTCAGAGCCTGCAGATGAAGTTGTATCAGCATCAAATTTAACTAGTTTTCCATCTTCTCCAATATATGATTTGATTTCCATGTGGAATTGACCTGTGGAATCTGATACTGCAGAATAAACTGGAGAAACTCTGTTACCTTCTTTTTCAAACCATTGGAAGTATACTCTTACGCCTTCAATTGGTCTAAATTGACCTTTACCTGCTTTAGATAAATCTTTGTTTATATCATCGCCTACTTGTACGCCGACATAGCCGTGTACAGCATTTTTTGCATCTGAAGTAGTAGTTGTATCTTCTGGTTGATCTGCTTCTCTAACTCCAGTAGTTGGACTTTCTGGAGCTTTTGCTGGTTTTCTTTCTACATTTTCAGAAAATTCCAAATCCTCTGCTTCTTCTTTTGCTTCAACAGCTTTAACATTAACTTTGATTTGGATTTCTTTTACAGATCCATCAGCAAAAGTTATTTTTGCACTTGTAGTTTTTTCGCCAGCTTCTTTTGTGTCAACTGGTGTTACTACATCAAGTTTTGCATCTTGTGGAAGATTGGTTACAGCTTGTTTGTAATCGATTTCTTCTCCTTCTTCTACTTCTATAGTTTCTAATTTTTCTACAAAAGTATCAGCTTGTTTTGCAACAACTTCTTCTTTTGTTTCTTCTGTTTTAATTTCTTCATTTGCTACTGGTGTAGCTTCTTCAACTGGATTTTCTTCTGGCGTTTTTGTCTCTGTTGCTACTGTTTCATTTTCACTAGCTTCAGCAGCCTTAGAAGATCCTGGAGCAATTATTAATGAAAATCCTAACATACATGAAACTAATCCAATGGATAGTTTTCTTGTACCGTACTTAGGAGTTTTCTCTTGACTTAATTCTTTTTTCTTTTCGATGATTTCAGTCATCTTTTTCGAATTGTTCATGATTTTCTTATCCTTTCATTAATATATTTTGTTAAAGTGGTAATATGAAAATGTGGTAATTTATGCAATAAAATAGCCACAAATTTATTGTATTCACACTGTTAACTATTTTTATATAAGTTATTATATCATATTCGTTCAAAATATCTACTTGGTTTTGAATTTATCAAAGTTGAAAATATTCATAAAAAATTAACTTTAAAATTTATAAATATTTTTTCAATCTATTTTTCAAGTAAATATATTTAAATTCCCGTCTAATTTTTCAAGATTTTGATTTTTGTTATCAAAAAATCTTGTATAATGATGAATTTTTATTCTTGAAAAAAGATTATTTTATAAATATTTGGAAATAAAAATAAAGAATTCTAAATTTAAACATTTTAAAAATTTTTGAATATTTAAATAAAAAAATGAGATGGCTAAGTCGTGAAAAAATCTGAAAAAAATAAAAAATCACGACTTGCCTACTTGCTTAAAATATTTGAAAAATGAGTTTTGATTTTTTCTACTATACCAGAAAAATAGAAAAAATAAAAGACCACATCAAGGTGGCCTTAGATTGTAGACAAAGTTAGTTTAGTGATTCATTATTAATTTGAAAATAAAAATACGCTACACCCCATTTTTTTCTTTGTAATTCTATATTTGTTTTAAAAATATACTATATCCATAGACTAACTCTTTTTATGAGATCTCTCCACAAGGTCAAGATGGGGTACTGCTATTTTTATTTTATTGCTAAAGTTTTATTATTTTTATATTTTTAATCTTTATCCTAGTTTTTCTTCTTGATTTTCTTATTGAAATATATTTTATCTTCTACAATATTTTTTTAAGAAATTGTCCTGTGTAGGATTTTTTTGTTTTTGCTATTTCTTCTGGTGTGCCTGTTTTTACTAATTCTCCTCCTCCATCTCCGCCTTCAGGTCCTAGGTCTATGATGTAATCTGCTACTTTTATTACGTCAAGATTGTGTTCTATTACTACTACTGTATTATTTTGGTCGACTAATCTGTTTAAAACTTCTATTAATTTGTGAACGTCTGCCATGTGAAGGCCTGTTGTTGGTTCGTCTAAAATGTATAGGGTTTGACCTGTGGATCTTTTTGCAAGTTCGCTTGCAAGTTTTACTCTTTGGGCTTCTCCTCCCGAAAGTTCTGTTGATGGTTGACCAATTTTTATATAGCCTAGTCCTACGTCATATAGGGTTTGTAATTTTTTTACTATTGATGGATGATTTTCGAAAAATTTTAGGGCTTCTTCTACTGTCATATCCAAAACTTCGGATATATTTTTCCCCTTGTATTTTACTTCGAGGGTTTCTCTATTGTATCTTTGTCCGTGGCAAACTTCACATGGAACATAGACGTCTGGCAAGAACATCATATCTACTTTTATTGTTCCATCGCCATTGCAGGCTTCGCACCTTCCGCCTTTTACGTTAAAGGAAAATCTTCCCTTGTCAAAGCCTTTCATTTTTGCTTCGGTTGTCATGGCAAATACATCTCTGATATTGTCAAATAATTTGGTGTAGGTTGCTGGGTTTGACCTTGGCGTTCTTCCTATTGGGGATTGGTCGATGGAAATAATTTTGTCAATTTGTTCTACGCCTTCAATTGAATCGTGTTTTCCTGGGTGGGTTTTGGATTTATTTAATTTTTTTGTAACTGCCTTGTACAAAATTTCATTTACCAAGGAAGATTTTCCCGATCCTGATACTCCTGTTACTGCTGTGAAGGTTGATAGGGGAAATTTTACATCGATTCCCTTCAAGTTATTTTGTCTGGCGTTTTTTACTTCTATATATTTGTCCCAAGTTCTCCTCTCTTTTGGCACTGGGATTTTTTCTTTTCCTGAAAGGTAGGCGCCTGTAATTGATTTTTTGCATTTTTTTATATCGGAAAGTGATCCTTTTGCAACAATCTCTCCTCCATGGACTCCTGCTTTTGGTCCAATATCTACAAGATAATCTGCAGCTTTCATGGTATCTTCGTCGTGCTCTACAATTATTAGGGTATTTCCAATATCTGTTAAATTTCTAAGTGATTTGATTAATTTGTTATTATCTCTTTGATGAAGTCCGATTGATGGCTCATCCAAAACATAACAAACTCCAACAAGACCTGATCCAATTTGGGTTGCAAGTCTTATCCTTTGGCTTTCTCCACCGGAAAGGGTTGAGGCTGCTCTTGAAAGGGAAAGATATCCAAGTCCTACGTCTTGTAAAAATTTTATTCTTGCCTTTATTTCTTTTATTATTAGTTCGGCAATTTTTTCTTTCATTGGAGAAAGCTTTAAATTATCAAAAAATTCTATAGTTTTGTCGACTGACATATCTGCAATTTCTGAAATTGATTTGCCATCTACTTTTATCGCAAGGATTTCATCTTTTAATCTTTGCCCGTGACAAGTTTTACATTCTTCCTCGCTCATAAAGCCTCTCATTCTTTTCTTTTGAGAATCGGAATTTGTTCTTTCGTACCTGTCGGATAAATTTTTGATTGCTCCTTCAAAATGTCCTGTGTAATTTTTTCTTCCAGAAAAATGGCTGTCAAAGGTAAAAGAAATTTCTTTTTTTGTTCCGTACAAAATTTCATCAATCATTTTTTTTGGAGCATTTTTGATTGGCTCATCAAGGGAAAATTTGTGATTTTTGGCAATGGCTTTAATTATTTCATTATAATATGTTCCTTTTCCGCTTGTGGCGTATGGGTCGATTGCCCCTTCATTTATGGAAAGATTTTTATCTGGAATTACAAGATCTGGATCGATTTGCAAATGAAAACCAAGTCCATTACATTCTGGGCACATTCCTTGGGGAGCGTTGAATGAAAACATATTTGGTGTAATTTCTGGAAGGGAAATATGACCTTCTGGGCAGGCAAGTTTGGATGAAAGGATAAAATCATCTCCGTCTATTACATTTATTTCTACAAGTCCATCTGTAAGTTCAAGGGCAGTTTCCAAAGAATCTGCAAGTCTTGATTCAATTTTTTCTTTTATTACAATCCTATCAACTATTATTGATATGTCGTGTTTTTTTGTTTTTGAAAGTTCAATTTCTTCTTCAAGATCATATCTTTCGCCATCAATCATCACTCTCACATAGCCCATTTTTTGGATATTTTCGAGTTTCTTTTTGTGTTGACCTTTTTGGGCTCTTACTACTGGGGCAAGGATTTGGATTCTTGTTTTTTCTTCAAGTTTTAAAATCCTATCTACCATTTGATCGATTGATTGGGCTTCAATTTTTTTGCCACAAACAGGACAGTAGGCATCTCCAATTCTTGCAAATAAAAGCCTATAATAATCGTAAATTTCTGTTACAGTTGCAACTGTTGATCTTGGGTTTCTGTTGGTTGTTTTTTGGTCGATTGAAATTGATGGAGAAAGTCCTTCGATTGTATCAACATCTGCCTTGTCCAAATTTCCCAAAAATTGTCTGGCGTATGATGATAAACTTTCTACATATCTTCTTTGACCTTCGGCATAAATTGTGTCAAAAGCCAAGGTGGACTTTCCCGATCCGGAAAGTCCAGTAAATACAATCATTTTATCGCGAGGAAGGGTAAGGTCTACGTTTTTTAAATTATTAGTCCTTGCCCCCTTTATTACTATTTTATTTTCACTCATTTATACCTCCGCAAATTCTCTTTTCATTTTTGCTATTTGGTCACGGATTTGTGCTGCTTTTTCAAAATCTAATTCTTCTGCGGCCTTATACATTTCTGTTTCCAAATTTATAATTATATTTTCAATTTGTTCTTGTGAGAATTCTTCTTTTACTTCTTCTACATTTTCTGTTGATTTTGTTACTTGAATTATTTCTGCTATATTCTTCTTGATTGTCGTTGGGGTTATGCCGTGTTTTTCGTTAAATTCCGTTTGAATTTTTCTTCTTCTTTCGGTTTCATCAATGGCTTTTTTCATTGATCTTGTAATTTTATCTGCATACATTATTACATGACCTTTTGAATTTCTTGCAGCCCTTCCTATGGTTTGGATAAGGGAAGTTTCGCTTCTTAAAAATCCTTCCTTGTCTGCATCTAAAATTGCAATTAAGGAAACTTCTGGTAAATCTAATCCTTCACGAAGAAGATTTATTCCAACAAGAACATCAAATTTTCCAAGTCTTAAATCTCTAATTATTTCACTTCGCTCGATTGTTTTTATATCTGAATGGAGATATTTTACCTTAATTCCATTTTCTGATAAATAATCAGTCAAATCTTCTGCCATTCTTTTGGTTAGAGTTGTTACAAGAACTCTTTCATTTTTATCGATAATTTGATGGATATTTTCTATCAAATCATCAATTTGATTTTCTACTGGTCTTACATCAATCAATGGATCTAAAAGTCCTGTTGGTCTTATGATTTGTTCAACAACATCTCCTCCTGTTTTTTCCATTTCGTAAGGACCTGGAGTTGCTGAAACATATATTGTTTGCTTAATTAATTTTTCAAATTCTGGAAATTTCAAAGGTCTATTGTCAAGGGCTGATGGAAGTCTAAAACCAAAATCTACAAGATTTTGTTTTCTTGACCTGTCCCCCTCATACATTCCACCAACTTGAGGAATTGAAACGTGAGATTCGTCAACAAAAAGCATAAAATCATCTGGAAAATAATCTATAAGGGTGTAAGGTCTTGAGCCTGGTTGTCTTTGGGACAAATGCCTTGAATAATTTTCTATTCCCGAACAAAAACCAATTTCTTCTAGCATTTCTATATCGTAATTTGTTCTTTGCTCAAGCCTTTGAGCCTCTACTAATTTATTTTCATTTTCTAGTTCAATAAGTCTTTCTTTTAATTCTTCTTTTATAGTTGTAATTGCAGCTGCTGCTTTTTCGGCGCTTGTTGCGTAGTGACTTGCAGGATAAATATAGCCGTGGGAGATGTGGCTTGTAACTTTTCCTGTCAAAGAATCAAATTCTGAAATTCTATCAATTTCATCTCCAAAAAATTCTACTCTTATTGCTTTTTCTTCGTTTCCTGCTGGGAAAATATCCAAAACATCTCCCCTTCTTCTAAAAGTTCCACGCGAAAAATCAAAATCATTTCTTACAAATTGTCTTTCGATTAATTCTTTCATAACTTCTTCTGGAGAAATTTCTTGACCTGGTCTTAGGGACAAAACTAATTTTCTATATTCTTCAGGATCTCCCAAGCCGTAAATGCAAGAAACACTCGCCACAATTATTACATCGCGTCTTTCAAACAAACTCATTGTTGCTGAGTGTCTTAATTTATCAATCTCATCATTGATTGAAGAATCTTTTGCAATATATGTGTCGGTTGCCGCAACGTAGGCTTCTGGTTGATAATAATCGTAATACGATACGAAATATTCAACGGCATTGTCTGGGAAAAATTCTTTAAATTCTGTAAATAATTGGTAGGCAAGTGTTTTGTTGTGGGCAAGAACAAGAGTTGGCTTTTGAACTTCTTGAATTATATTTGCCATAGTAAAAGTCTTACCAGAACCTGTAACTCCTTGAAGAATTTGATGAGCTTTTCCTTTTTTTATTCCACAAGCAAGTTTTTTAATTGCATCTGGCTGATCTCCTTTTGGAGTATAGTCTGATTTTAAAATAAATTTATTTTTTGTCATTTGACACTTCCTTTATGTAAATCATAATTTTTTAAATTTTTTTCTTTTTTAAATCTATTTTCAGTCTTTTCCAATATACACTTTCACTTTTTAAATTCAACTTATTTACTAGGGATTAAAAGCTTTAAATCTTGCCACAAATTCGCCTTTCTGCTATAATTTTTTGTGAATATAAGTCTAAAATTTTTAATTTAAAATTTAATTATGAAAGGTTGATATATATGGAAATTTTTAAAAATATGAAAAAGGAAAGAAAAAATGAATTGTTAGTCCTAACAATGTTTGCAATTTTCTTTATCTTTGTCACTTATAGATTTAAGCAAAATGGGAAAAATTTTTTCCTTGTTATTAGCTTTCTTGCAATATATCTTGCTGTTGGAGCAGATACTATTGTAAATGCAATAAATTCAATTTCTAATAAAAAATTTATGGATGAAAATTTCCTTATTACTCTTGCAAGTTTTTTTGCGTTTTTTATGGGATTTTTTGTTGATGCTTGTGCCATAATGTTTTTATTTAATTTTGGAAAATTTTTTGAAAATCTTTCAAAAGATAGGATTGATGAAAATTTCAAAAAATTATTTGATATTGTCCCAAAAACAGTTACAAAAGTTTTGGATGATGGGACTTTGGCAAAAATTTCGATTAAAAAAATAAAAAAAGGCGACATACTTCTTGCAAAAGAGGCAGATATTATTCCTGTTGATTCTGTTGTAATTTCTGGCGAAGGGCTTTTGGATACTTCATTTTTAAATGGCAAATCTTTGCCAATCGAAATAAAAAAAGGCAGTGAAATTTTATCAACTTCTATGTTAAAAACTGGCGAGATCAAATACAAGGCTTTGAAAGTTTTTGATGAATCTATGGCAGCAAAAATTATAAATTTGATAAAAAAATCAAGAAATAAAAAATCTCAAAGTGAAAAATTGATTAAGCAATTTACAAAAATTTATACACCTTGTCTTGTTGCTATGGCAATTTTTCTTGCTGTAGTTCCTCCTATTTTGGGAGGAGATTTGAGCAAATATTTGCAAAAATCTGCAAGTTTTTTGATTGTTTCTTGTCCAAAAGTTTTTATACTTGGGATTTCTCTTTCATATATTTCAGCTTTAATTCTTGCAAATAAAAATAAAATCCTTGTAAAAGATATAGAATCTTTTGAAAAGTTGATTGATTGCGATTATTTTTATACAGATATGACAAATACTTTGACTGTTGGAGAATTTGATTTGAAAGAAATTGTATATTATTCTCCTTATAACAAAAATTTGCTTTTGGATTATTTGTATAATTTGGAAAAATTATCGACTGATCCTATAGCAAAAGCCATTGTAAAAAATCTTAGACGCAGAGATAATTTTTCGTATTTTATAGCAAGTAAAAATATAAATGATATTGACATTTGGGCAAAAACTTATGAAAATGAAGAAATAAAAATAGGCTCAAAAGACTTTGTAAATGTTGAAGATGATTCAAATGAAAAGGCAATTTTTATGTCAATAAATAATATTTTGGTTTGTAAGGTTATTTTGGAAGATAATATCAAAGATGATGCCAAGGAAAGCATAGATTATTTAAAAAATGAATTTTCTGATATTGCTGTTTTATCAGCTGAAAAGGAAAAAGTTGTAGAAAATCTTGCGAAAAATCTTAGCATTTCCTATGCGGCAGAAATTTCTACAAATGAAAAAGTCGAACTTATAAAAAATGAGCAAAAAAATAAGCACAAAATTATTTATGTTGGAGATGGAATAAAAGAAGGCGAAGTTTTGAAAAATTCTGATATTGGCATTAGTATGGGGCAAAAATCTTCAGATATTGCAATTTATAATTCTGACATAATGATTTCTGATAAATCTTATGGAAAATTGAAAGATTTGATGAAAATTGCAAAAATCGTAGATAAAACTGCCAAAAAAAATCTTATCTTACTTATTTTTACAAGAATTGTCCTTTTGATTTTAACTTTAATTGGATATTGTCCAATGTGGCTTGTAAGCCTTGTTGATGCATTAGTTTTAATAATTTCAATCTTGTCATCAATTAAAATTTTTAATAAAAAAATTTAGCAGGAAGAATTTTATCTTCCTGCTTATTTTTTATATATTTCTTGTAATTGTAAATTCATTATTGTTTTCTGGATTTTCTTTTTCAATTTCTCTTTCTATATCTCCTGTTAAATTTAAATAATTATCAGAAAGTCTTGCTGAAACTAATGGAGAAATTAATATATAATACAAGCCTAAAATTCCGCCTCCTAACATAATAATTCCAATACCTGCTTCAGGACTATTTGTTCCAACGACAATTCCAACAATTATTCCAAAAACAAGAATAATCGGTAAAACTATATACAACAAATACAAAGTAATAGTTTTGCCAAATAATTTTGTTCCGATTGAAAATACACTTTTAAGTGCATCCATAATTGATTGGTCTTTGTTTCTTGGATCTGAAACTATATGATTTGCGTAGGTTGTAAAAATTGCAAGAATTCCTGCAAGAATTGTTCCAAAAGCAGAAAGTGATAATAAATTTAATTTTTTACTTTCTACATCAAAAACTCTAATTTTTCCAAAAGAAAAACCTAAAACAATTGTAATAGCTATAAGAATTAAATTTACAATTATTGCTTTTTTGTCAAGTCTTTGCAATTGATTTAAATAATCTCCAACACTTCCCTTTCTATTATTAATTAAACCTGATGCTATTATAAAAGAACCAAGCCAAGTAATAACAGAAGATAAGAAATTATAAATTATACTTTCATCTGCACTGCTACCAAAAATTTTGTAGAGAACAAAAGCAAAAATTGCAATTAAAAGCTCAACCAAAATAATTGATCCATAACTATATTCTCTTTTCATAATAATTCCTTTCATTTTTCCAAAAATTTCTCTTACAAAAATATTTATACCCGCAAATTCGACTTTAAACAAAAATATTATATTTTTTTATATTAAATTAAATATATTTTAAGCTAATTAGGGTATAAAATAAATGAGGTGATATTATGGAATATAAAATAAATAAAAAAGAAAAACAAGTGCAAGTTTTTGATAAGGAAAATAAAATAGGATTTATAGATATAGTAGAAAAAGAAAATCTAATCGATGCACCCCACACAGAAGTTGACAAAAAATATGGAGGTCAAGGAATAGCAGGAAAATTGGTAGATAAATTAGTTCAATACGCAAGAGATGAAAATAAAAAAATAATTCCAACCTGCCCATATATAAAAGATAAATTTGAAAAAGATGAAAAATATAAAGATGTATATTATAAATAAAAGAGCCAGCTAGGCTCTTTTTTTATTTCTTCTAAAAAATATTCCAATAAAAATAAAATAAATTATTACAAAACCACCAAAGCCTTTTGATAGGGAATTTGTATTTATTAGCTTGTCCATGCTTTTCATAAAAAATGGTGCTAAAAATGATCCTATATTACAGCCTATAAAAATTAAATTTGTGGCTATTCTTGAGCTGTGACCTTTTACAAATCTTGGTACTTCTGCAAATATATAAGGCATACACATTGATTGCCCAAAAGTTAAAAGCAAAATAGAAAATAAAAATCCAAAAAGATTTTTTTCAAAATTTATTATCAAACAATTTGCCAATGCAAAAAATCCCAAACCAAAAAATATAGTTTTTTCTCTTAGTCTTAGATTAATTGGTGTAAATAAAAACGCTGAAACCATTCCAATTATTGGCACAAAATTCAAATAAAAACTTACATTAACATCAATTCCATAGCCTTTGCTTGCAACAAAAGGAAATCTTATAAGCATTGCCGTTGCATTTAAAATCATTATCATGGCAAAAATTATAAAAAGAAAAATATTAGAATCAAAATTAATCTTTGCTTTTTCTTTTTCAATTTTCACATCTTCTACATTTATTTTAAAAAATATAAAAATAAGAAATGCTGATGTATAAAGTGCAAATGTGTACATATAATCAAATTTTACAAGGATTCCTGCCAAGGTAAAAAGAATTATTTGCCCAATAAATTCAAAAGCATTTCTTAGACCGTGAAGTTTTGTTCTCTCATTATTATCATGGTAGAGCAAATTAATATAATTTGCCGAATGCCCATTAAAAAGACCAAGCCCTGCTCCAAGGAGCAATCTTGAAATAATTATTGATGGATAGCTCCTAAAAACAAGGGGAATAATTCCGCTAAATCCCACAAGCAAAAGTCCTAGCAAAACTGTATTTTTTATTCCAATAAAAATCGCCAAATATTCTGCCAAAAAAATAAAAATCATAACAGCAAGGCTTGAAAGACTTATAATAAATTCAGCCTCATTTCTAGTAAGATTGAAGGCTTCTTGTATATAAACTAAACTTCCAGAAATTATGCTATTGCTTGTTAAAATTAAAGAAATTGATAAAATGGCAATTTTTTGTCTAATAGAATTTTCTTTCATTGTCTATCCAAATATTTTTCAAATAATTTATTAGAAAAATCTATCAAATCATGTGAAAAATCATTTCTCAAATATTTTTCATCCAAATCGCCAAGCCTAACCCTATCAAGAGCATCAGCATCCTTAAAAAGTTTTGACAAATATCTTGCCCTATCCATATCTTTTACAAAAAATTCTTCAATTGTATCATCCATTTGTTTGTCAGGTCTTGAATGAGTAGCAAGGACTGCTTGAAGAATATTTTTATCATTTTCATTTATTTTTGCATAATCAATCGAATATAAAGCTGCCCTATAACCATGTTCTGTATCATAAGAATCGTCAACTCTTTTTGTATCATGCAAAGATGCAGCAAATCTTAAAATATCCGTATCATTTTTGTCCAGTTTATAATTAAAAGCCAAAAGCATAGAAATAAAAATTACCCTTTCAATATGACCTTGACCGTGGATTTTGCTTTGGTAAAGAATTTTTGTATTTAAATTTTTATAAGTATCTAATAAAATTTTGTAATAAGAAGAATTTTTAAAATCCTCAAAAAATTTAAAATCTTCTAGCCATTTATCTTCATTTAATATTTCCAAAATAATCATAAGAAACTCCTTTTATTTCTTTAATTAATTATTATTATATCAAATCGGGTAAATATTTTATATAAAATTGTAAGTAGGTGATATTATGTTTATGAAAAGAGAAGATATAGAAAAAGAAATAGAAGAATGCATAAAAAAAGCAAAAAATTTTTCAAACCAAGGCGAAGTTGCTTCCTACATTCCTGAGCTTAAAAACGTAGACGAAAACGGCTTTGCCCTTTCTATTGTAACAACAGGTGGAGATATTTATAACTTTGGAGAAAAAGAAAAAATATTTTCAGTTCAATCCATTTCAAAAATTTTTACCCTAATTATGGCACTAAAAGACAACACAACCGAAGAAGTATTTTCAAAAGTTGGAACAGAACCAACAAGATACGAATTTAATTCATTAATTCCAATCGACCAAAGGGCAGCAAATCCCTTTATAAACGCTGGAGCAATGACAACAACATCAATGATTTATGGAAAAAGCGAAGAAGAAAAATTTAATAGAGTTATGGAATTAATAAAACAAATGAGCAAGGATGGCACATTTACATTTATGGAAAATATTTACAAATCAGAAATTTCTACAACAGACAGAAACAGAGCAATTGCTTATTATTTAAAAAGCAAAAATATTTTCGCCCAAAACGCTGATGAAGTTTTAGATTTATACGTTAGAATTTGTTCAATAGGAACAAACGTAGAATCCCTTGCAAAACTAGGAGCGCTCCTTGCCAACGAAGGCTTTGACATCCACTCATCAAATTTAATAATTCCACAAAACATAGTCCAAATGACAATCGCCCAAATGGCATCGTGTGGAATGTACGAAAAAAGTGGAGAATATTTAATGAAAGTAGGAATCCCATCAAAATCAGGAGTAGGCGGAGCAATTTTAGGCGTTGTACCAAACAAATGCGGAATCTGTGTATATTCCCCAAGACTAGATAAGTCAGGAAACTCAGTTGTTGGGAAAAATTTATTAAAAATATTATCAGCAGACTTAGGACTTAATATATTTCTGTAGAAATATTTTGAAAGACTTTTAAATTATATTTTTTAAAATTTTTCGTTTTTATTACAAATAAAAATTTTATATAAAATTAAAACTTCGTAGACTTAGGGCGGAA
>NZ_KV808710.1:39911-40124 GCF_001812365.1 Anaerococcus sp. HMSC065G05 | reverse complement strand
GGAACAGGGGACTTCCGATTGTCCCCTTTTACCACGCTAACTTACTTTTTAAATTTAAAAAAATCTTAAATCAAAATTCAATTTCAAATTAAAACTACGAATAAAGTCCGCGGTATAATTATTGAAATTGTACCACTGGTACAATTTCAAGCTAATTATATCCCCAAAACCCCCACTTTTTTGCCCCCTGCAACCGACCATTGCATGGAGCTA
>NZ_KV808710.1:0-39811 GCF_001812365.1 Anaerococcus sp. HMSC065G05 | reverse complement strand
ATGAACTTAGAATTTATTTATTTTGGGCTTATATATTTATTAAATTTGGATAATAAACTTAAAAACGAAAGAAACTCAAGTTTCTTTCTGATTTTGCTCCCTGCAAGGGCCGGTTAAGGGGTTATAAAGATGGGGGTTCTTAGGGGGAAGGAAAAAGGGGACAATCGGAAGTCCCCTGTTCCTTCCGCCCTAAGTCTACGAAGTTTTAATTTAATTAAATAATTTACTTTGTAATTTAAAATTAATTTTTAATTTAAGATTTTGTTAAATTTTAAAAATTAAGTTAGCGTGTAAAAAGGGGAAGAATCGAAACTCCCCATTTCCTCCGCCCTAACATAACGAAGAATTATTTTAATAAAATAATTAGATAAGTAATTTAAATTTACAAACAAAAAAGAAGCTTTTTCAAGCTTCTAATTTTAAAAAATTTTATAAAGATTTAAGCATATCCACATATCTAGGCATTGAATAATTTTCTCTGGAAATTTCTTTTTCTAAATTATCTGCTACTTGTCTTATTTCTTCTGTGATTTTTCTGGTTTTTTCTTGAATGTAGATTGCTTTTTCTTCTATTTCTTTTATTTTTTCAAAATCTTTTAGAATTTCTTTTATTTCATCTCCAAATTCTAATAAAATTTTTACATTTTCATTTATTCTTTTTGCCTTTGCTTCTAATTTTTCATTTTCTAAAAAGGCAAGATAGGATTTTATTTCTTTTATTTCTTTCATTGCTGAAGGAAGGATTTCTTGATAGATTAAATTTGATAAAATTTCAAGCTCTTGTTGGCAAAATTTTATTATTTCTTCAAATTCTACGTTTATTATTGAATCTATTTCTTTTTGGCTAAATATTTTTTCTTCTTTAAATATTTCGTATGATGAATTTTTCTTTGCATAGACTAAGGCGTCTAAGAAGCTTTTATGGTTAATAAGTCCTCTTTTTTCTGCTTCTTTTATCCATTCTTTTGAGTATCCGTCTCCTTGGAATAAAATTTTTGAATTTTCCTTGTAGATTTCTTTGACTATTTCATAGACTTCTTCTTTTAAATCTTTTTCATTTTTTCCTTCAAGTCTTTTGCCTATATCTTTTAAAACTTCTGCCATAGCAAGATTAATTACTGTGTTTAAATCTGCGGCTGATTTTGAAGAGCCTAACATCCTAAATTCAAATTTATTTCCTGTAAAGGCAACTGGAGATGTTCTATTTCTGTCTGATGAATCTGTTTGGATTTCTCCAAGATGTGGAATTTTAACTTTATTATTTATTCCTTTTATCTCTTGGTCTTTTGCTATTGATTTTAAAATATTTTCTAAATCTTCGCCGATAAAAACAGAAATTATTGAAGGTGGTGCCTCATTTCCTCCAAGCCTATAATCATTTGAAACTGATGATGAAGAAAGTCTTATTAAATTTTGGTATTTATTGCAAACTTTAATCATTGCTGATAAAAATAATAAAAATAAATAATTATTTTTTGGATCATCCCCTGGAGAAAAACAATTTTTTCCGTAATTTGTTGTAAGGGAATAATTATTGTGTTTTCCACTTCCTGCCATATTTTTGAAAGGTTTTTCTTTTAATAGGCAATAAAGATTGTGTTTGATGGCAGTTTTTTCTAAAATATGCATCAACAATTGGTTGTTGTCTACGGAAATATTACAATTTTCATACATTATTGCAATTTCAAATTGGTTTGGCCCAACTTCATTATGCTCAGCCTCCATATAAATTCCCAAATTATATAACTGTTCGTTCACATCTTCAAAAAAATCATTTACTCTTTGAGGAATTGCACCAAGATAATGGGAAATTATTTCCTTTTCAACCATAGAATCACGTCCAACAAGACTCATTCCACAATATTCTAAATCTATTCTTTTATCATAAAATTCTTTATCAATTAAATAAAATTCTTGCTCAAGTCCAACTTTCGCCTTCACCCTATAAGTTTTTTCATCTTTCAAAAACATATTGCAAATTGGACTTGCATACTTGCTCAAGATATTCATTGATTCAATTAAAGGCAATTTTTTATCAAGTTTTTCCCCATAAAAGGAAACAAAAACTGATGGAATATATAAAACTTTATCTTCAATAAAAGAATTTGCAGTCAAATCCCAATATGTATAACCACGAGCCTCAAAAGTCGATCTCATTCCACCTGATGGAAATGATGAGGCGTCTGGCTCTCCTTTTATTAATTCATTTCCAGAAAATCTATTTATTGGATTGTGTTTATCATCTCTATTTAAAAACGCCGTTTTTTTATTTGCAGTTTTTCCATTTAAAGGTTGAAACCAATGAGTATATGAAGTTGCCCCTTTTGAAATCGCCCAAATTTTCATAGCATGAGCAATGGAATCAGCAGTTTCTTTATCAAGAGTTGTATTATTTCTTGCAGCCTCTTTCCATTTTAAATAAACAGGATAAGGGACATTTTCTTTCATAGTTTTTTTATCAAAAGCCAAATTTCCAAATTCTTTTAAATCCATATTTTTACCTTTCTTGATATTTTAAAATTTGTTTAAATAATTATATCATAAAAAAATACATATTAAATTTTTAATCCATAATTTTTTGAAGCAAATATTTTTTTGCTTTATAAATATTTTGCAAATTAAATTTAATTAATTGACACTATATCAATATAATGATAAATTAATAGTAGTTGAAATTATAATAATTCGAGGATGGGAAAATGAGAAAAAACAAAAAAATAATTTTATTATTATCCACTCTTATTTCTTTTCAATTATTTGCACCAACAAATACTTCTAAGGCGAAATCTATTTTAATAAATTATGATCTTGCAGAAGGTGTAAATGTTAGAGAAAAACAATCTTTTGCAGATGATTCTAAAATATTAGGAGGAATAGATTATCCTGATTTTTATGAAATAAAAGAAGAAAATGGTAATTGGTTAAAAATTAATTTTGAAGGAAAAGATGGATATGTAGCAAAAATTTGGTTTCATATTTTAGATGATATGAAAGCAATTAAAAATGGCAAAATTTATGAAAAAGCTGACGAGAAATCAAAAGAAATTTCAAATTTTAAAAAGAAAGAAAAAATTGATTTAATAGATTTTGATTCTAACAAAAATTTTGTAAAGGTCAAAAAAGGCGACAAAATTGGTTTTGCAAAAATTGATAATTTTGATTTATCAAAAAAAGATGAAAAAGATTTAAATAAAATAAAAGATAAATACAAAAAAATATATGATTCTGTAAAAAGATATATGGATTATCTTGATAGGAATAATTTGAGTTTGTATCCAATCGATGAAAAAGATAAGGCAAAAGAAAATGAAATTGTTAGAAATTATGTGGTAGATGAGCCAGAAGAAAAAACTGAAGAAGTTGAATATATTTATTACACAGTTTCAGGAGATGATATTGGATCACAAGCCTATAATTTTGCAACAAAATTTATTGGAAATCCTTACGTTTGGGCTGGCACAAGTCTTACAAATGGAGTTGATTGTTCTGGATTTACCCAACAAGTTTATAAAGAATTTGGAATTAGTCTTCCTCACTTTGCTCAAAGCCAAGCTGATTATGGAAAAACTATAAAACTTGGAGAAGAAAAAGCAGGAGATTTGGTATTTTATGGAACAAGCCTTTCAAATATTACCCACGTTGCAATTGCCGATGGTCAAGGAGGAATTGTTCATGCAGCAAATCCTAGAAGTGGAATTATAACATCAGGAATTGGAAATCCAACAATTATAAAAAGATTAATTGAAGATTAAAATACGTCCTTTGTGGCGTATTTTTTTTATTGTAAGCAAAAAAAAATAATGTTATAATTATTTAAAAGATTAAATTTTATAGAAATTAATTAGTAAATATAAAGGAGTTAAAAATGACAGATACATTAAATCCGTTAGAATCTGCGCAATTACAAATAAAAAAAGCATGTGAAAAATTAAATTTAAATCCAGCAGTTTATGAAATTTTAAAAGAACCTCAAAGATTTATAGAAATTTCTATTCCAGTAAAAATGGATGATGGTTCTCTAAAAGTTTTTAAAGGATATAGATCAGCTCACAACCATGCCCTAGGTCCTTCAAAAGGTGGAGTAAGATTTCATCAAAGTGTAAATGTAGAAGAAGTAAAAGCTCTTTCAACTTGGATGACTTTAAAGGCAGGACTTTTGGCAATTCCTTACGGCGGTGGTAAGGGCGGAATATGTGTTGATCCAAAAAAATTATCTGATAGAGAACTTGAAAGTCTTTCTCGTGGATATGTTAGAGGCTTGTACAAATATTTGGGAGAAAGAATAGACATACCAGCTCCTGACGTAAATACAAATGGAAAAATTATGTCATATTTTATTGACGAATATACAAAATTAAATGGCGATAAAGAAGATTTTGGAACTTTTACAGGCAAGCCTTTAATTCTTGGTGGAAGTTTGGGTAGAAGTGAAGCTACAGGATATGGAGTTGTTATTACAACAAAATATGCAGCCAAAAAAATTGGACTTGATTTGAAAAATGCAGAAATTGGTCTTCAAGGTTTTGGAAATGTTGGAAGTTTTACTTTAAAATATTTGCTAGAAGAAGGTGCTAAAGTTAAATATCTTTCTATAAGAGATGAAAATGAAGAGTGCGGAAGATCAGCCCTATATTCTGAGGATGGATTTGATTATGAATCTTTGCAAAAATATAGAGATGAAAATAAAACTCTTGTAGGCTATCCTAAGGCAAAAAAAATATCTGATGAAGAATTTTGGCAAACAAAATTTGATATTTTAATTCCTGCAGCTTTAGAAAATATAATTACAGAAAAAATCGCCAAAAATTTAGATGTAAAATTAATTGCAGAAGGTGCAAATGGCCCAACAACTCCAGAAGCTGATATTATTTTAAAAGAAAAAAATATAGAAGTAATTCCAGATGTCCTAGCAAATTCTGGTGGAGTTCTGGTTTCATATTATGAATGGATTCAAAATCAATATGGAAATTATTGGTCAAAAGAAGAAGTTCAAGAAAAACAAGAAAAAGATATGCTAAAAGCTCTTGAAGGAATTTTTGAAATTAAAGAAGAATTTGATACAAATATAAGAGAAGCATCTTATATGTTTGCAATCAAAAGAATTGCAGAAGCAATGGAGCTTCGTGGTTGGTATTAAAAAATCTACATTTATTAGCCAATAATTTGAAAAAATAAAAATAAAATTGTATGCAAATGCTTAGTTTGTAAATTACAATTTTTTGTACAAAAATGGAGGAGAAATCGTAATAGATTTCTCCTCCTTTTAATTTTAAGATATTTTTTTTAATTTTTAATTATTTGAACTATCGTCATTTGAATTTGTAAAAGATGCAAATAAGTCTTTGAAAAATTGTACTATTTTATCCCAAAGACCTGACTCTTTTATATCATTTCCTACTTTGTCAATGTCTTCTTTGTTGTCTTCGTAGAATTTTTTTCCTTTTTCTGTCAAAGTTCCTGCAAATTTTTTAAGATTTTCTTCTACTGCCTTGCTATCAATTGCTGGGCTTTCTTGATATTTTTCAAAATAATTTACTAAAATTTGTATATTGTTATTTGATAAAATATCTCCCATATTTACATTGTTCAAAGCATCTTTTATAAAAATTTGAATTTGCCCGCTATCGGCGGTTTGTCCATTTTTATCTTTGTAATCTTTTAAATTTTGTTTTACTTCTGCAACTGCTTGGTCCAATTTATCTTTGTCGAAAGATTCATTATTTTCATTTTCTTCGCTTATTTTCTTTAATGTTCCAAGCTCTTCTTGAGCAGTTTGAGTGCTTTGTGTATTAACTTTTTCTCCATACATCTCTATTGCCTTATACACTCCAACAAGGGCAGATTCTCCTGTAACTTTTGTTGGACTTGCAACTTTAATTTCTGCATCGGTAATTCCTGATGTTATTGCAGCGTTTGTGTATTGGCTTTGAGTAATTGATGTAATATTTTCTGGTGTTAAAATTTCTACCTTAATTCCGCTTCCCTTTGGAAGTTTTTTTACTGAAACTGATGAAATCATATTATAATCTTCTGCTTTGTAGCCTAAATATTTTTGGCAATCAGCACCATTTACACTTGATTTATTTATATCATCAGATAGTCCCAATTTATTTTTTACTTCTTGAATTTGATTTTGATTTAAGCCAGCTCCATACATATAAGCTTCTTTTTGTGAATCGAATTCTCCACTTGCTTTTGCAACTTGTGGGATAATTAAAATTAATCCCAAGGCAAATGCCTTTAACATTTTGTTTTTAAATATTTTTTTCATAATATCTCCTTATAATTTTTCGATTTTTTCTACTAATTTATCAAGGTCACTTTCTTCAACTTCTTCAATTTTTCCTTGGTCAATCAAACTTGTAATTTCTGGATTTATTGCAAGTTTTGCTACTGTATCAATTTTAAATTTTTCAGCAATTTCGTCGGTTTTTCCTTCTCCAAATATTTTGTAAATATTTCCTGTATCTTTCGCCTTAAAATAAGACATATTTTCAACTATTCCAAGAATTTCTTTGCCCATCATTTTTGCCATATTTAATGATTTTTCTACAACCATTCCTACCAAATCTTGAGGAGTTGTAACTGCAATCGCCCCATCAATATTTAGGGATTGGAAAACTGTTAGAGGAATATCACTTGTTCCTGGTGGCATATCAATTAATAGATAATCAATTTCGCCCCAATCAACGTCTGTGTAAAATTGTTTTAAAACATTATTTACAATTGATGATCTCCAAACAACTGGAGCGGATTTGTCTTGTAAAACTAAATTTATTGACATAATTTTTATTCCGCTCTTGCTTTCTGGTGCAATTAAAGTTCCATCTTCAAGACTTCTTACACTTTCTTTTATGCCAAAAGCTTGTGGGATTGATGGGCCTGTTATATCTGCATCCAAAATTGCAACTTTATTTCCATCTTTAGAAAGTTTTGCTGCAAGCATACTTGTTACAGAAGATTTGCCAACACCTCCCTTGCCTGACATTATTGCGATTGTTTTTTTTATATTTGATCCTTCTTTGGGTTTTATTATAAATTTGTCGAAATTCATTTTCTTTTGTGTCATTTCTATCTCCTTTTAAGATTTTTTCAAATATATTATATGGTATTTTTTATATTTTTCTATTTATAATTTATCCCGATTTTTTCAAGCTAATAATATCTTATAATTTTGTAATAAAAAAGTTTTTAAAGCTAAATTCAAAAAAATTATAAATTTCCAAATAAAAATATAAATATTTATTTGACAAATGTAATTTGAGGATGTATCATTAGTCTAAGATTAAATATAAAAACTTTGAAAAGAAGAGTAGCTAATAAATTATATGCACAGAGAATCTTTGTAGGCTGAAAAAAGATCTTATAATCTTAGTGAATAAAGACTTAGAGTTGTATCGAGGATATTTTGATTCGGTATCGTATTTTGCACGTTATAGCAAAGGGGTATAATTTTGTACTTTCTTATTGGATCCTTTGAAAGTATATTTTGTACTTAATAAGGATATTTTTGTGAAAAAATATTAAATTTGGGTGGTAACACGGTCTTCGTCCCTTGGGATGCGGATCGTTTTTTTTATATTTAATCCATAAAAAAGTTACGACTAAAAAAAGAAAAAAATTTGGAGGAAATAATGAAAAAGGTATTAAAGTTTCTTATGGCTTTTGTTTTGACTTTTGTTTTTACAATGGGAATTTCACACGCCGATGAGGACACATTTAAGGTTGGAATGGAAGTTAATTATGCTCCTTTTAACTTCTCACAAGTTAATGATGCTAATGGAGCTGTTGAAATTAAAAATTCTAAGGGAGAATTTGCAAATGGATATGACGTTCAAATCGCAAAAAAAATTGCTGATGAACTTGGAAAAAAATTAGAAATTTATAAAATCGAATGGGATGGTCTTCCACCTGCTCTTACAAGTGGAAAAATTGATGCAATTATTGCTGGTATGAGCCCTACTGCTGAAAGAAGAAAAGAAATTGACTTTACAAATTCATATTATATTTCTGATTTGGTTATAGTTTTGAAAAAAGATTCTTCTTTTGCAAAGGCAAAATCCATAGCTGATTTTAAAGATGCAAAAATTACTGGACAATTAAATACTTTCCATTACACAGTACTTGATCAAATTGATGGAGTTAATAAGCAAGCTGCAATGGAATCTTTCCCATCAATGATTTCTGCAACAAAAGCTGGAAATATTGATGGATATGTTTCAGAAAAACCTGGAGCAATGTCAGCCGTTTCTGCGAACGAAGATTTAACTTATGTAGAATTTGAAAAAGGCAAGGGATTTAAAACTGAAACAGACGATACATCAATTGCCGTAGGTCTTAGAAAAAATTCCCCAATGAAAGATCAAATAAACGACATTTTATCTCAAATGAATGTCAAAGATCAAGATAAAATAATGAATGAAATGGTAAAATTATCAGAAGATGATGGCGAACAACTTTCATTTTTTGGACAAATGAAAGCTATTTGGAGCGAATATTCTTCCCTATTTATAAACGGAATTTTCTCAACACTTTTCATTTCAATTATTTCAACCTTGATAGGATTTGTAATTGGACTTATAGTTGCAGTTATTAGAAAAATAAAAGTAGATAAAAATAAAAATATTTTCGCCTATATTTTACAAAAAATTGTAAACTTTATCTTGGTTTGCTACATAGAAGTATTTAGGGGAACTCCAATGATGGTTCAAGCAATCCTAATTTTTTATGGGGCAAAACAATTTTTATCAATCGATATGTCAACCATGCTTGCAGCCTTTATAATAGTTTCAATTAACACTGGAGCTTACTTATCAGAAGTTGTAAGAGGCGGAATAAATTCAGTTGACGAAGGACAATTCGAAGCTTGTAAGGCACTTGGAATGACACATTCACAAACAATGCTTAATGTTGTAATTCCACAAACAATAAAATCAATTTTGCCAGCAATTGCAAACGAATTTGTCGTAAATATAAAAGATACATCAGTATTAAACGTAATAAGCGTAACAGAATTATTCTTTGTATCAAAATCAATAGCAGGTTCAACCTACCAAATATTCCAAACATATTTGATAACTGCAATAATATATTTCATTTTAACTTTCATAACAACAAGAATTATCTTGTTAATTGAAAAGAAATTTACCAACAAAGAATTTGTACTTGGATCTGTAACAGGAGGAATTCATGCCTAATATAATAAAAGTAAATAATCTAGAAAAAAAATTCGGACAAAATTTAGTTTTAAAAGATATAAATATGGAGGTTCAAAAAGGAGAAGTAGTTACAATAATCGGCTCATCAGGCTCAGGAAAATCTACACTTTTAAGATGTTTAAATCTATTAGAAGAACCAACAAGCGGAGAAATTTTGTACAAAAATGAAAATATTTTAGACAAAAAATTTGACCTAAGAGCCTACAGAACAAAAGTCGGCATGGTTTTTCAAAATTTTAATTTGTTTGAAAATAAAACTGTCCTACAAAACTGTACCCTAAGCCAAGAAAAAGTTTTAAAAATTTCAAAAAAGGATGCAGAAGAAAAAGCAAAAAAATTCCTACAATTAGTAGGCATGGACCAATATATAAACGCAAAGCCATCACAAATTTCTGGTGGGCAAAAACAAAGAGTTGCCATAGCAAGAGCCCTTTGCATGGATCCAGAAGTTTTACTTTTCGATGAACCAACAAGCGCCCTTGACCCAGAAATGGTTGGAGAAGTTTTAGAAGTTATGACAAAACTTGCCAAAAAAGGAATCACAATGATAGTAGTAACCCACGAAATGGATTTTGCAAGAGAAGTTTCTACAAGAGTTTTGTTTATGAATGAAGGAATAATTTTAGAAGAAGGATCTCCAGAAGAAATTTTCACAAATCCAAAAAATCAAAGAACAAAAGATTTCTTAAAAAGATATATGGGATAAAAGCAGGATTTTTCCTGCTTTTTATTTTGCGTATTTTTAGTATAATGGAAATGAAAAGAGGTAATTATGGAAAATAAATTAATAGAAATTTTAAATAATGGTTCATCATTTGCATACGGATTTTTGCTAGATGAAAATGAAAAAAATTATTTAATAAAAAACCTAGACGATCAAGGAAGATTTGACGGCTACACTTTGATTTCAAAAAACTTGGTAAAAATAAATGAAAAATCTGATTTTTTAAAAAAATTAAAAATTTATAATGAATATTGGAAGTCAACTAAAGAAGAAAAAACTGGCGAAAATATAGATGAAATTTTTAAAAATATGACAGATTTTTTTGATATAGTAAAATACGCCAAGGAAAATAAAAAAATAATAAATTTAGGAAAATCCTTAGATTATTTCGATCAAATTTGTGGCTATGTGAAAAATATAGAAGACGATTTTGCAATAATTGACGCAGTAGATATAAATTCCGGACAAATTTACGATGAATTTGAAATTGACATTAAGGAAATAAAATATATAGAAATAGAATCAATAGATAATATTTTGCTTGATTTTGTAAATAAAAAGTAAGATTTTATATTTTAAAAGTCTAAAGGTTAAAATTAAAACTTATATATTTTTAATAGAGAGAGATCTCTTAGGTTAAACTTATTTTTAAATTTTACTCTTTCTTTGAGATCTCTCTGCAAGGTTAAATGGGTATTGACGGATTTTTTAATTATAAATTTTTTTATAATTAAAATTACTTTTACTTTATAACTCTTGAATTTTTTCTTTTAATTCAAGGCTTGTTTGGTAGACGTCTTTTGCATCCATTATTGCTCTTACCACGCAAATTCCATCAACTTTTGTATTTTTTAATATTTCTACATTTTCAATATTTAAACCACCGATAGCATAAATGTCTATGTCCACTTCTTCTTTTATTTTTTTCAAAGTTTCTATTGATGTTCTTTTGGTTTTTACGTGAGTTTTGGTTTCAAAGATTGCCCCAACTCCCAAATAATTTGCCCCATCATTTTGTGCTTTTTTGGATGCTTCTACTGATTTTGCAGTTGCTCCTATTATTGCTTTTTCTCCCAAAAGTTTTCTACAAAGTGCAATTGGCATATCATCTTTTCCAACATGAACGCCACAGCCAAGAGCCCAAGCAAGATGAACCTTATCATCAATTAACAAAGGAATGTCGTATTTGTCACAAATTTTTTTTACTTTTTTCCCTAAATTTAAAATCTCAAGGTCTGTTTTTTCTTTTTCTCTTAATTGAAGTATATCAACTCCACCTTTTATGGCATCTTCAATTCTTTCTAAAAATTCTTCTTCATTATATTTATCTGAATTTGTTACCAAATATAATTTTTTCACAAATTTCCCTCCCTTATTTTTGCTCTTTTTATAATTTCTTCATCGCTAATTTCTGATATATTATCCATCAAATTTACAAAAAAACTATAGGGCTTTTTTGTATGAGAAATTTCTCCAGATATTTCCAAAATAAGAAGAGCTAAAATTGACGCATCGATTGGATTTGAAACTGATAAAAATGTAGAAATTAAGCCTGTCAACATACAACCTGTGGCTGTAATTTTTGAAAGATTTTCACAACCATTTTCAAACAAAAAATACTTATCATCTTTTAATAAAATATCAGTTTTTCCTGTAATCAAAACTGTTGTTTTGTATTTTTTTGAAAGCTTTTGAGAAATTTCTGTAAAATATTTTATATTTTCACAAGAAATCTTATCCTCATCTCCTGCATCTATGCCTTTTGCATGAGATTTTTCTCCACAAAGTGAAAGAATTTCCGATGAATTTCCCTTGATGATCGAAAATTTATATTTTTCTAGTAATTTTTTTGCAAAATCAAGCCTAATTTTACTTGCACCAACTCCAACCACATCCATTATTACGGGAATACTTTTCTCATTTGCAAATTTTGTTGCTATTTCCATTGCTTTTAATCTTGACTTTGTAATATTTCCAAGATTTATAGAAAGAGAATCAGAAATTTTTACAATTTCTTCCATTTCATCTTCGCATTCGGCACAAATCGCCTTGGCTCCTTGAAATAAAATCGCATTTGCCACCATATTTATGGCAATTGGATTTGTAATTGCGTGAATCAATGGAATTTTTTCCCTAACAAGTTTTCTATTTTCAAGAATTTTTTTTAGATTTTTCATATACATTTACTCCAAGCTTTTTTGTATGGAATATAAAACTTTAGATTTTTGCAAAGTTTTTAAGAAAATGTAAGCTACACTTCCTCCAATAATTGTTGCAATTGTAAAAGAAGGCAGATAAAAATACCAAGTTATATCGCCTGTTCCATAAAATAATTTCATAACTGGATAAGAAACAATAGCTCCAATTATTCCTGTTCCAATTATTTCCCCAACTACAGCTGCAAATAAATTTCCTTTCGATTTTCTATAAAAAATTCCAGAAAGCATAGCTCCAAAAATTTGTCCAGTTATGGCAAGAGGAGGAATTCCTAGAAAACTCATTCTCAAAAATGCAGTTATTAATCCATTTAAAAGCGAATACCAAGGACCTAAAAAAACTGAGCAAACAATATTTACAAAATGAGCCGTTGGAGCGAAACCTTCAAATCTTAAAATTGGAGAAATAACAAGACCAATTGTCACAAACATACAAAGAGTTAGCATAATAAGCAAAGAATTATTTTTTTTCATAATCTCTCCTAAACATTTATATAATCAGTAAAAACTGGAGTCATGCCAATTGCTTTTAAATCTTTAATTGCATCGTCACAAGACCTATTGTCAGCAATTTCAAATTGCTCATCTCCCGTATCTTGAGAATTTTTTGATCTATGACCAATTGACGTATCAACTGATGCAGAAATTTTCGTTGCTGCATATTTTACTGCCAAATTCCTAAAATCACGATCTTCTCTTGTTGAAAGAGTTATTGATGCAAATGGTAAAAATATTCTAAGGGCAAGCATAATTTGGAAAAATTTCTTATCATTTACTTCAAAAAATTTAAGCTCATCTGCTCCGTGAGTTGGTCTAATTCTTGGAAGAGAAATTGCAATTTCTGCGTGAGGATATTTTTTTTGAATTTTTTGAGCGTGAAGACCTAATTTAAATGCTTCTTCAATTGGATCATTTAGTCCAAATAAAGTTCCAAATCCTACTCCTCTAAATCCTGCCATCATTGCTCTTTCTTGAGTATCAATCCTATAAACCCAAGATCTTTTGTGGCCGTAAGGATGGTAAAAATCATAAGTTTTTGGATTGTAAGATTCTTGGAAAACTGTAACAAAATCTGCTCCTGCCTTTTTTAATTTTTTATAATCATCTACATTTGCAGGATAAACTTCAATTCCTATTGTTTTGAAATATTTTTTGGCAATTTCACAAGCTTTTGCTATATAGTCAACTGATGAAAATTTTTGACTTTCTCCTGTTAAAATCAAAACATCTTCGATTCCAGTATCTGAAAGAGCCTTCATTTCTTCTTCAATTTCTTCAAAATTTAATTTTGCCCTTTTTATATCAGATTTTGCCCTAAATCCACAATACCTACAAGAATTTTCACAATAATTTGCTATATAAATCGGAGAAAAAAGACAAACATTATTTCCAAAATATCTAACCCTCTTATCTTTTGCAAGCTCTCCCATTTTTTCCAAATGATTTAAAGCTTTGTCGGATAAAAGATTGTAAAAATCTTCTTCATCAAGTCTTTCTTTTTCTAAACTTCTTAGAATATCAGAATCACTTACATTTTTATTTTTTATTTTTTCGTAATGATCTAAAACTTCGGTTTTTATATGAGAATCGATTATATCCATTTCTGGAAAATAATCTGTAACTTTTTTTATATTCATTTTAATCAAAAAAATCTCTTAGTGGAGATGATGGATCAGCTCCAGATTCTAAAACTCTGCCTGGTTTTGAAAGATAAGCAAGACGCCCAGCTTCTATTCCAAGTTTAAAAGCTCTTGCCATCATTGTAATATCAGATGCGCTAGCAATTCCTGTATTTGCCATAATTGCAGCCGCTCCCATTTCCATTGCCTCTGCGGCTTGACTTGGAAGACCAATTCCTGCATCAACTATAACTGGAAGGTCAACTTCATCAATAATTATTTTTATAAATTCTTTTGTAACAAGGCCTTTATTTGATCCAATTGGAGCAGCAAGTGGCATTATTGCAGCGGCTCCTGCATCTTTTAAATCTCTTGCATAATTTAAGTCTGGATACATATAAGGTAAAACAACAAATCCTTCATCAGCCAAAACTTTTGTAGCTTTCAAAGTCTCTTCGTTATCTGGCAAAAGATATTTTGTATCTCTCATAATTTCAATTTTTACAAAATTTCCACAACCCATTTCCCTTGCAAGTCTTGCAATTCTAATTGCCTCATCAGCATTTCTTGCTCCAGAAGTATTTGGAATAATTGTAACGTGTTTTGGTATATAATTTAAAATATTTGCCACATCTTTTGTATTAGCTCGCCTTAGAGCGACTGTAATCATTTCACATTCTGCATTTTTTACAGCAGCATCAATTAGTTCCACAGAATATTTCCCGCTACCAAGAATAAATCTTGAATTAAATTCCTTGCCACCTAGTATAAATTTATCTTCCATAATAATCCTTTCTTATTTTTTTCAAACATTCCAAAGCCTCAAGACTTGCCATAAGTGATACATAGGCAAGATAAAGCCCATCTTTTTTTGCGTCTGATTTAAAATCACCAACCATAGTGATGTTATTTATTTTTTTTACCTTAATATCTGAAAAATCTCCAAGTCCTGCCATGCCCGATGCAGTAAAAAGAAATTTATTTTCCTTTTTTGAAAAATAATCAAATGCCATGACCTTGGACTCTTTCTTGTCAAAAGCTTCAATAAAATAATCAGTTTTTTCAATAATTTCATCCATATTTTTTTCATCCAAAAACATATTTTTTGCATGAATTTTTGTAAAGGGGATTGTTTCTGCGATTATTTTTTTTGTTGCAAGGACCTTTTCTTTGCCAATATCAGAAATTTTATAATTTTGCCTGTTTAAATTTGAATATTCAACCTTATCAAAATCATACAAGAAAATTTCTCCAATACCTGCCCTTGCCAAAATCATTGCAACATTTGAACCAAGTCCCCCACAACCTAAAATCGAAACTTTTGCTTTTTCAAATATTTCATTGTCATTTTTATTTTGTCTTTTTAAAATTTTATCTCTTAATTCCAAATCAACCCCCTCCAACAAAGGAAAAAACTTCAACCTTGTAGCCATCTTTTACAAGAAAATTTTTAAAATTTTCTCTTTTTACAAGTTCTTGGTTGACTTCAACAGCCACAAAGTGAGGATCGAATTTATTTTCTTTTAAAAATTCATACAAAGAAATTTCATTTTTTATTTTTACTTCCTTGCCATTTATTAAGACCATATTCACCTCCTAAAAAAAAGAACACAAATAGAAACCATACCCGAGGTGGTATGCCCCATTTGTGTTTTGCACATAGATTATTTGACTAACTACTATAAATTAATTTTTTATTAGGATCAAAAAAAGACCCTAACTAGGGTCTTTAAACTTTTTTATAATCGTCGCTTTCTTACGCAGGTTTTAACCTAATCAAGTTTAAAGGGTTGATGAAAATTCATCTCTCAGCCAAAAGCACCCCTAGCTATTTTTATTATAGGACAAATTTATTTTATTTGCAAAATATTTTTTACCTATCTTCCAAAGATATGTAATTTTTTATTTGGCTTAGTGATTTGTAGGCTGGTCTTATTATTTTTGAATCTTCGATTTGTTCAAGTCTGTGAGCAGCCCATCCAACTGTTCTTGCTATGGCAAAAATTGGTATATATAAATCTTTTGGAATATCTAGCATTTCATAGCAAAATCCTGAATATAAATCTACATTTGCACAAATCGGATATGGTTTTTTTAATTTTTCCATCAAAAGCCTTCCACCAATTTTTTCGATTTTTTCTATAAATTCAAAATCTTTTTGTCTATTTTTTATTTTTGAAAGCTCTCTTGCCTTCTCTTTTAATAAAACTGCCCTTGGATCTGAGATTGTATAAACCGCATGTCCCAAACCATAAATCAAACCTTTTTTATCAAAGGCCTTTTTGTCCAAAATTTTTTTCAAATATTTTTCTATTTCTTTTTCATCTTCTATATTTTTTAAATTTTCCCTAATATTTTCAAGCATTTGACTTACTTTTAAATTTGCTCCCCCATGTCTTGGACCTTTGAGCGAACCAAGTCCTGTGGCAATGGCTGAATAGGTATCAGTTCCTGATGATGAAACCACGTGAGTTGCAAAGGCAGAATTATTTCCTCCTCCGTGTTCTGCATGAATTATTAGTAATAAATCCAAAATATCTGCTTCTTCTTTTTTATATTTTTGGTCGATTCTAAGCATAGAAAGTATATTTTCTGCAATTGATTTGTTTTCATCTTGATTGTGAATTACCAAAGATTTTCCATCAAAATTGTGAATTTTAACTTGGTAGGAATAAATTGCAATTATTGGCATTTTTGAAATCAAGGACAGAGATTGGGACAAAACATTTAAGGTATCTGTGTCATCAGCCATTTCGTCATAAGAATAAAGGGCAAGAACTGACCTCATCATTATATTTACGATATTATTGCCTGGAAGATTTAGGATTGTATCTTCAAAAAATTTATTTGGCAAATTTCTTTCTTCTACTAGAATTTTTTTGAAACTTTCTAGGTCTTTTTTATTTGCTAATTTGTTAAAAAGCAAAAGATAAATAATTTCTTCAAAGCCAAATCTTTTTGTATTATTAAAATCTTCTACCATTTTTGTAAGTGGATAACCCCTATAAAAAAGCTCTCCTTGGCTTGGAATTTTTTCTCCATTTTCGATTTTATAACCGCAAACATCGCCAACTTTTGTTACTCCGACCAAAACTCCTGTCCCATTTTTATTTCTAAGTCCTCTTTTTATAGAAAATTTATCGTAGAGATTTTTATCTATTGTATTTTCTATTTTTATTTTTTTTGAAAGGTCTACAAGTTTATCTTTATTCATTTTCTCCTCCCAAATTTTTGATTATTTCTTGGGTGATTTTCTCCAAACTTGCCTCTCCGCCCAAATCTTTTGTATGGTTTTTCTTATCTTCCATTGTTTTTTCAATAGACTTTCTTAATTTTTCGGACAAATTTCCTTCCCCAATGTCATCAAGCATAAGAGATGCTGTAAGTAAAATTGCAATTGGATTTGCCAAATTTTTCCCAGCAATATCAGGAGCAGAACCGTGAACTGATTCATAAATTGCAATCTCCTCTCCCTTATTTACTCCAGGAATTAAGCCAAGTCCACCGACAAGACCTGCTCCCAAATCTGACAAAATATCTCCGTACAAATTTTCAGTAACAATGACGTCAAATTTATTTGGATTTAAAACCATTTGCATGGCAGTATTATCTACCAAAAGCTCTTCAAATTCTATGTCTGGGAAAGAATTTGCAATTTCACGTCCAACATTTAAAAACAAACCATCAGTAAATTTCATTATATTTGCCTTGGTAACTATGGTAACTTTTTTCCTATTAAATTTTTTTGCATATTCAAAGGCTGCTCTTATAATTCTTTCAGATTTTTCTCTTGTAATTACCTTTATTGAATGAAATTCATCATCAGAAATTTTTTCCTCAAGTCCCATATACAAATCTTCAGTATTTTCCCTGAAAATTACCATATCGACATTTTCATATTTTGTTTTTATATTTTTGATTGATTTTATTGGCCTAATATTTGCAAAAAGATCGTATTTTTTTCTAAGCTCAACATTAATTGACCTAAAACCATGTCCAATTGGGGTTGTGATAGGACCTTTAATAGCAATTTTATTTTTTTCAATTGATTTAAAAACTTCATCTGGAATAAAGGTATTTTCCTTTTCAAAAACGCTCGCCCCAGCATTCACTTCTTCAAATTCAACTTTTGAGCCCAATGCCTTTAAAACTTTTTTCATAGAATCGCAAATTTCTGGACCGATTCCATCTCCTTTTATCAAAGTTACTTTCATAATTACTCCAATTCTAAATTTTTGGCATAATTTAAATAGCCACCCATTTTTAATATTTCAATTTCTCTTTTTGAAAATTCTCCCCTAACTTTTATTTCTATATCCTTATCCAAATCTTTTAAAATAAATTCCCCGCTTTCTAAAGAATTTTCTATATTTTTTATTTGAATATTATCAAATTCTGATAATTTTTCATAGTCACTTTCATTTTCAAATTCTAATGGCAAGATTGCATTGTTAATCAAATTTGACCTGTGGATTCTTGCAAAAGATTTGGCAATAACTGCTTTTATATTAAGATACAAAGGAATTAAAGCAGCATGCTCTCTTGATGAGCCTTGGCCATAATTTACACCCGCAACAATTATCCCACCAGAATTTTCTTCTGCTCTTTTTTTGAAATCGTCGATTTTTGTTGTAAAGGCAAATTCTGATAAATATTCTATATTTGACCTAAATGGCAAAAGCCTAGCGTTTGATGGACAAATATCATCAGTCGTAATTCCATCGCCCGCCTTATAAATTATTTTTGAATTTATTTCAGCAACAGGACTTGCCTTTGGAAATGGCTTAATATTTTTCCCTTTTACAGTTTCTTTAATTCTTTTTGATAAATCTTCTTCCCTTTTTATAAAATAAGCATCAGTGTGGTCAAAAATAATATTTTCGTCAAAATCTTTTTTAAATTTGGAATCTTTAGGATTTGATATGTAACCGTTAATCGCAGAAATCGCACAGGTTTCTGGACTTGCAAGATAAATTTTAGCATCAATCGTACCAGATCTTCCCTTAAAATTTCTATTAAAAGATCTTAGAGAAATTCCACCAGCTTTTGGAGCTTGGCCCATCCCGATACAAGGCCCACAACCCGATTCCAAAATCCTAGCACCTGCCTTAATCATTTTTGCAAGGGCCCCGTTTTCTGATAATTTTTCCAAAATTGTGGCAGAACCTGGAGAAATTACAAGAGATACATCAGGATGAACTTTTTTCCCATCAAGAATTGATGCAACTTTCATCATATCCATATAAGATGAATTGGTACAAGATCCGATTGCAACTTGGTCGATTTTTACTTTCTCCATTTCAGAAATTTTTTGGTATTGGTCTGGAAAATGAGGCCTTGCCACAGCAGGTTCAATTTCGCCTAAATCAATTTCCATAACCTCATCATAAAAAGCATCTTCGTCTGCCTCTAATTTTTTATAATCTTCTTTTCTATTTTGGCTTTTTAAATATTTTAAAGTATTTTCATCAGATGGAAAAATCGAAGTCGTCGCCCCAAGCTCAGCTCCCATATTACAAATTGTCGCCCTGTCAGTTACAGACAAAGATTTTACACCTTCTCCAGAATATTCCATAATATATCCCGTTCCGCCTTTGACTGATAATTTCCCCAAAATATATAAAATTAAATCCTTGGCATTTACATAATCTTTCAAGGAATTATTAAGTTTTATATTAAAAATTTTTGGCACTTTTATAAAATAAAAACCTCTTGCCATAGCAACAGCCACATCAAGTCCCCCTGCCCCAATTGCAATTTGTGCCAAAGCACCGCCCGTTGGAGTATGAGAATCGGAACCTAAAAGAGTATTGCCAACTTTTCCAAATTGTTCCAATTGAACTTGGTGGCAAATTCCACAACCAGCCTTTGAAAAAGTTATACCAAATTTATTTGCCGCAGATTTTATAAATTCATGGTCATCAGCATTTTCAAATCCTTGTTGGAGAATATTATGATCAATGTATGCAAGAGAATTTTCAGTTTTTACATCTCTAATATCCATAGCCTCAAGTTGCAAATAAGCCATAGTCCCCGTAGAATCTTGAGTTAAAGTTTGATCGATTTTAATACAAATCTCCTCGCCAGTTTTAATCTTTCCTTGTAAAAGATGGTTTTCTAAAATTTTTATAGCTAATGATTTTTTCATTTTTTACCTCTTTACTTTAATATATTATTGTAATAATTATACGCTGAAGTAAAATAATTTCCAAAAAATATCCCCACCTAAAGTGAGGAATTATTTATTTTATTAAATCAAAAAATTTTTTATTCGTACTTTAGCAATTAATTCAATAAAAAATTTAACACATCTATAGCGTGGCAAAAAACTCTAAGTTTAATTTTTCTTTTATACTTGCTTTTACCTTGAGATCTCTTGGATTATTTTTGCGTATAAAAAAATTCATAGGAAATTTTATTTAAAAAATCCCCCATGAATTTAATTACATATTTTTAGCTTTATTAAAAGAAGCCTCAACTGCCTTTATCAAACCTGCCCTAAAATTATTTTCTTCCAAGGCCTTCACTCCTTCGATTGTTGTTCCTTTTGGGCTTGTCACCTTATCTTTTAAAAGTCCTGGATGCTCTCCTGACTCTTCCATTAATTTTGCTGATCCTATTATTGTTTGGGCGATTAATTTATAAGAAATATCTCTTTTAAGTCCACAAAGAACTGCCCCATCAGACAAGCTTTCCATAAATAAATCCACAAAAGCAGGCAGACAACCATTTACAACACTTGCTGCATCAAATTGATTTTCGTCAATTTTTATAGCCTTGCCAAAAGATGAAAAAATTTCTAAAACATTTGAAAATTCATCTTCACTAACATTTGAATTTGGACAAAGAATTGACATCCCTTCCCCAACAGATGCAGGAGTATTTGGCATAGTCATAACAATTTTTTTATCAGATCCCAATAAATTTTCAAGTTTTTCTATAGTAAAACCTGCAGCAATTGAAATAAATACTTTATTTTCCAACAAATCTTTTATTTCATCAATCACTTCTTTATAATAATTTGGTTTTACAGCCAAAATTATATAATCAGAATTTTCAACGACTTTTCTATTTTCCATTATAGAAACTTCTTTATCCTTAAAAAATTCTAAATTAGATCCCCTATTAGATAAAAAAAGTTCATTTTTGCCCAAAAGACCTTTGGCAATAGCAGAACCCATATTCCCAATGCCGATAATACCAATTTTCATATTTCCTCCTTATAGAAAAATATATTTTTACATTTAAAAGCTGGACAAAATTTATATTATAATTTTTAAATAATTTAAAATTACACTACTCACCATCTCGACTAAGTGAGTGAAACGAACGCATGGAGAGATCTCATGAGATTCTTCACTAGTCACACTTGATCGAAATGGTTAAAATTTTAGTCTGTCAACAGTTTGAAATATATTATTATATGTTTTTTATTTATCTTAAAGTTTTTTACTTTATAAAATTAATTCCTCCCCCTAACAACCCCCTCCTTTTTACCCCCCTGCAACCGACCATTGCATGGAGCTAATTTTGTAAGAAGCTAACGCTTCTTTCAAATTTTTTAAATTTGATTGCTGTTTAAAAATAATTATAAATTCAAGTTAATTATTAGAGAAAAAATTGTTTGAACGTTAGTGAGTTTATTTTTTCTCTTTTAATGAACTTAGAATTTATTTATTTTGGGCTTTTATTCTAATTAAATTAGGATAATCATTTTAAAAAACGAAAGAAACGCAAGTTTCTTTCTGATTTTGCCCCCTGCAAGGGCCGGTTAAGGGGGTTCGTTAAAAGGGGTTTAAGGGGAAAAATTGTGGGGACAATCGGAAGTCCCCTAATTTGTCCCCTTAGTATCGAAGGATTAAATCAATATATCAATTTATTATAAAATAAAATTTAACTTTCTAAAATAATCTTAAAAAAGATTATTATTCCCTAATTTGCCCTTCTCCCAAAATCACATATTTATAAGTTGTAAGCTCATTCAACCCAACTGGTCCTCTAGCGTGAAGTCTTTGGGTTGAGATTCCTATTTCTGCTCCAAATCCAAATTCTGAACCGTCTGTAAATCTTGTTGAAGCGTTTACGTAAACGCAGGCTGAGTCCACTTCTTGGATGAATTTATTTGCTTCTTCTATTTTTTCTGTAATTATTGCATCTGAATGGCCTGTGGAATATTTGTAAATGTGATCAATTGCACAATCTATATTTTCTACTTCTTTTACTGAAAATTCATAATCCAAATATTCCTTGCCATAATCTTTTTCACTTGCAGGTATTGCTCCCTTTATTTTTCCTATTGTATTTTTACAAGCGTGAACTTTTAATTTGTATTTTTCTACAATTTTATTTAATCCATCATAAAAACTTTGATCGATGTCTTTGTGAACGACTAAACTTTCAATGGCATTGCACACACCTATTCTTTGGGTTTTACCGTTTTCAAATATTTTTAAGGCTTTTTTAATATCAGCGTACTTATCAACATACAAATGGCAATTTCCAACTCCTGTTTCAAGGGTTGGTACACTTGCATTTTTTACAACTGCATTTATCAAAGATGCTGAACCTCTTGGAATCAACAAATCTACATAGCCATTTAATTTCATAAGCTCAGTTGATGAATCCCTACTTGTATCGTCAATTATTTGGACAATATTTTCATCGAAACCTGTGTTTTTTATTCCTTCTCTAATGGCTTTTGCAATGGCAAGGGAAGAATTTATGGCCTCTTTTCCACTTCTTAAAATTATGGAATTTGAAGATTTTATGGCAAGAATTGATGCATCCAAGGTTACATTTGGCCTTGCCTCATAAATCATTGCCAAAACTCCGATTGCAACTGATTTTTTCCCAATCAAAAGTCCATTTTCAAGAGTTCTCACATCAGTCATTTTTCCAATTGGATCAGGAAGTTTTATCATTTGATCGATTGATAAAATCATTGAATCAATTCTTTCATCATCAAGTTTAAGCCTATCAAGAAGACCTTCTGCCATATTGTTAGAAAGTCCCTTGTCATAATCTTTTTTGTTGGCATCAAGAATATTTTTCCTGTTTTTTTCCATGGAAATTTTTATATTTTCTAAAATTTTATTTTTATCTTTTGTTGAAAGCCTTACAAAATCTTTTTTTGCTTTTTTGGAAAGCTCGCCCATTTTAGTCAATTTTTCTTTTAAAGATTGTTCCAATTTCCTCTCCTTTCACTATTTTTCTAATATTTTTCAAATCTTTTGAATTTGCAATTACCGTATCAATTCCCTTTTCCATACAAAGGTTAGCTGCATTAATTTTTGTAGCCATGCCACCTGTTCCAAGATTTGAATAAGAATCCTTACCCATTGACCTTAATTTTTCATCAATCACATTAACTTCTTTGATTAATTTTGCATCCTTATTAATTCTAGGGTCATCTGTATAAAGCCCGTCAATATCTGACAAAAGCATAAGCAAATCAGCATCAACCAATTTTGCAACAACAGATGATAGGGTATCATTGTCCCCAAAATCAATTTCGTAAGTAGAAATCGTGTCATTTTCATTTACAATCGGAATAACTCCCATTTCCAACAAATCATTTATAGTATTTTTGGCATTAAAATTCATAACTTCGTTGGTTTCAACCATTCTTGTAAGAAGAATCTGCCCGATAGAATACCCATATTCCGCAAAAGCTTTGAGGAAAGTATTCATCAAAGTAACCTGCCCAACGGCAGCTGTGGCTTGTTTTTTGCTAATATCATTTCTAGGTCTTTTAACATTGAGCCTATTCGCCCCAGTTGCAATAGCACCAGATGAAACCAAAATCACCTTAATGCCCTTGTTTTCCAAATTTACAATTTCCTTAGCAAGCTCTTCAATTCTTTCAATATCAACCCCACCATTTTCGTGGCTTACAGAAGAAGAACCTACTTTTATAACTATTTTTTTTAAATCATTACTAAATTCTCTCATATTTTTTCACCATATTATATTTTATAAGAAAACGAAAAAATAAGCAATTTAAAACACCCTTTTTGTAGGGTGTTTAGTATTAAAAATTATTTATTATTTGATTTTAAATTACTATTAAAATTTTTCAAATTATTAATCCTCAAGGCACATTTGATAAATTTTTTTCACATCTTCAGGTTTAAGTTCTACAAAACCATTTATTTTGCCGTTTTTGCCACAGGCTTTTTTGCTCATTTGTTCAAAATATTCATCGTCTATATTTATTTTTCTTAAATTTGAATCAAGTCCAAGATTTTCAAAGAAAAATTCTTTTGTTTTTTCTATAGCTTTTTTTGCAACTTCCATTTGGTCAAGATTTTTGTCAATATCAAAAACATTTACTCCCAAATCATAGAATTTATGAACAGTTTTTTCACTCAAAACATATTCCATCCATCTTGGTGTCAAAATCGCAAGTCCAAGACCGTGGGTTATGTCATAAAAGGCTGAAAGTTCGTGTTCGATTGGATGAACTGTCCAAGATGCCTTTGCTGAATTTGCAATAAAATCATTGATTGCCCAAGATGATGCCCACATAAGATTTGCCCTTGCCTCATAATTTTTAGGATCTTTCATGGCAATTGGCCCGTATTTTATTACAGTTTTCATCAAAGATTCCATAATTCTATCAAGCATAAACATTGAATCATCAACATTAAAATAGGATTCAAAAATGTGAGATAAAATATCGCTAGAACCACAAGCTGTTTGGAATTCATTTACAGAATATGTGATTTCTGGATTTAAAAATGAAACTTTTGGTCTGGTATCTTCGTGACCTGATGAAAGTTTTTCTTTTGTTTCAGGATTTGTAATAACCCCACCATTATCCATTTCAGAACCGGTTGCAGCCATGGTAAGAACTGACAAAAGTGGAATTGCAGGGCTCATTGGTTTTCCTTTTGAAATAAATTCCCAAGGATCAAAATCTGCACAAGCACCAGCCGCCATAAATTTTGATGCATCAATTGTAGAGCCACCGCCAACAGCAAGAATTGCCCCAATATTATTTTCCTTAATTATTTTTATACCTTCTCTTACAGAATCAATCCTAGGATTTGGTTCAATTCCAGAAAGCTCAAAAATTTCAACTCCAGAATTTTTAAGCTCTTTTATAACCTTATCATAAACTCCATTTTTCTTGATAGATCCACCACCATAAGTGATAAGCACCTTATCAGAATATTTTTTAACTTCCTCTCCCACAAAATCAAGAGCATCTTTTCCAAAATGTATTTTTGTTGGAATATTATAAGTAAAATCTAACATAAATCCTCCTTTTTTCTCTAGTAAATACTTACCCAAAACTAACCAATATAAATTTAAATTTTATACAAAAAAACTGACTCTAATTTGAGAAAAACTCAAAATAAAGTCAGTTAAAACTTTTAAAATTTACAAATTAAATTTTAATTTTTATTAATTTTTTTCAATTTCTAGCGCCTTGTTTTTCTTTTTGTTGTAATAATAAGCCGCAAGAATCATAAGAACAAGTCCTATAATAGTAAATCCAATCCAAGCTCTAATACCATTTGTCATTGGAAGAGATACTTTCCTATTAATAATTTGCATTACATCAGAATTATCTGCCTTTGGCTCAACATAGTCTACATAAACATAAGATTTTTCATCGTTTTGTTTTTGCTTTTCTATGTTATCAAGTAAAGCTTGTAAATTAGCTGGAATTCTTCCAGAATTAAAACTATACATAGCTTCAACTGTTTTTCCATTTGCAATTAAGCTTGTTTTTATTTCATCATTTCTAGCTACACCATAGTCTAGTGCATTTACCTTTATTACAATCTTATCAGAAGATTTTTCAGCTCCTGCAAGTTCTTTCAAACTAAATTCTACTCTCTTACCTTCAAATTCTGTTGGTAAATTAGTAGCTATATTCGCATCAGCTTTTGTCTTATCTGATGGTTTTTCTCCTTTTTTAAGTCTATAAACATCTACTTTTCCAGACCTGTTATCTGTATTATTGATGTAGTCGATTATAAATTTATCGTTATCAGAGTAAGTTCTTTCTTCGTTGTTTGGATTTATTACATAATACATTTCTAACAATCCAAGACCTGAAGTAGTTCTGTTTGTTAGTGTAGCATAAGCTACTGTATCATTAGCATCTGTAGATTTTTCATCCTTTTTAATATTTCCAACACTTGCTTGTGATTTTACTCTAAGTTTTCCATCAATTATAGCAAATTCTCTTACATAACCATCAACTTTTGAATATCCATCTGGAGCTTTAACTTCTTTTAGTGCATAGTAGCCATTCTCATAGAATTTAAATTCTATAAGTCCATCATCTCCTGATTTTAGAATATTATCATCTGACTTTGTATAACCTAGCGGAGCTTTTTCAGATTCTTTCAAGAATATTCTTCCCTTACCATTATTTTCTTTGTATAAGACGAATTTATCTTTTTCGTAATCTGCATCTGGATTTTCTTTATAATGAAGTTCAAATTCTGCACCAGCAAGTTGTTTACCATCTTGGTCAGTTTTCTTAAACTTAATTATTTGCTCTTTAAGATTTACAATTTCGATTGGAACAGTAGAACTTATTTCTTCAACTTGTTCGCTTCCATCTTCTTTGACTATTTTTCTTACAATTCTACCAGTTTTTTCAACAGTAAACTCGTAAACAGCACCTTCAATTTTTTTATAACCTGTAGGTGGATTAAATTCTTGTACTTGATAATCTCCTTCTTCAAGATGATCAAACCCAAACGTTCCATCTTCTTTTGATTCTTTATCAAAACCATCAACATACTTAAAGATTCCATCTTTTGTATCTTTTTTGTACAAACCAAATGTTGCACCCTTTAATGGATTTTTCTTTGAATCAACCTTTTTAAATAGTATTTTATTAGGTTTATTTATAGCTTTTATACTAAACTTAGCTTCTCCTGTATTTTTTTGTTTAAAGACGTAGATACTATTAACTCTTTGTACATAATATCTTGTTATAGCATCTTCAAGAAATACTGTTGATTCATAATCAGTTTCTTCTCCAACTTTTAAATATCCTGTGACTTTTACTATATAAGAATCATTTTGGCTAACATTTGATCTTTCTAAAAGATAATTTGCACTTCCACCTTTAGGAACACTCTCCCAATAAGCTTTATGATACTTAGTTGTTCCTGGGCTGTTATCATCAACTCCAAAAGATTCAGGCATGTATAAGTTAATATTTTGACCAGAATTATTATTCAATGCTTGTGTTTCTATTTCCAAATTAGTAACTAATTGATTTGGTCTATAATAGAAATTCAATGGACCAGATGTTTTTCTTAGCTTGTTAATGTAGAAGTATTGTTCAAACTTACCAGTTTTTACATCAAAGCTTGTTATCTTTGATGCCATATTAAGATGTGTATTACCTACTATATTTTCAGCCATTTCTGGATCATAAGTTACTTGCATGTTCTTATAATTTTTAGTATCATTTCCTACTCTCATTCCAAGATTTTGAGTAGAAGAATTTTGAACTTTGTATAAGTTAATGTGGGCTGTTAAAGCATTTGAAAATTCTATCAATTCAAATTGTCTAGCATAATCAGTGAAAGTATAAATTATTCTATTATTTTCTCTGTCATACTCTCCTTTTGCTATTGTACCAACTCCATCAGCAAAAATATCTATATTCTTATCTTCATTTCTCAATATTCCCCATAGATCAATATTGTCACTAAGATTTAATACAAAATAATCTCCAGGATTAATATCAAGTCCATCCTTTGGTTTGAATTTATTTTCAAATAACATACTTTGGCCAAGATGAGGTCTTATTTCATCATTTCCTGTAGTATTATCTCCCTTTTGCTTGTGCGGTCTAAGAATTTCTATACTTGAATCAGTCATTTCTATTGAGTCAGTAAGATTTTTCCCAGTTCTTTGGATAGGACCACTGTATGGGTCAAGTTTATCTCCACCGATTGTAAAGTTCCAAACACTATCAGATTTTACATATCCTGGAGGAGATTCAATTTCTTCAAGCCTATAATTTCCTATAGGAAGTCCTTCAAATGTTAAAGTTCCATTTTCTCCAATAGTTTCAGTATATTCTGATTTGCTTACAGGCTCTCCATCTTCATTTTTCTTCGCACTCGTTCTTGTTAGTTTGAATTTCGCTCCGATTAAATCGCCTGCTTGATTTTTAAATCCGTTTAAACTTCTTCCTTTATCGTCAACTTTATTTACACTTATTTTACCTTTTCCAGGTTTTTCGTTGATAATTTTACCCATGTTCTTAGCAGTTGCTGCCGTTACATAGTCAATTAGTTTACCGTCGGTTTCTGTTCCATCATAATGGTAAATTGATTTATTTTGGTAATTTATTCTAATATATCCATTTCCTTTTGGAATAATTTTTTCGTAACCAGTAGTTGGATCTGTAATTACTAAATCTTCCTTTGAAACTTCTATATTAAAGTCTATAATTGGATCTTTAATTTGTTTGTAGCCATTTGGTGCCTTTACTTCCAAAACTCTATAACGGCCTTCTTTAAGACCTCTAAATCCAAAATATCCATTGAAAGCTGATGATACATATTTTCCTTCAACATCTTCCCAGCCATATTGTGGACCTAGATAAGTTTGAATTTTAAATACAGCACCCTCTAGTCTATTTTTAGTAATTTTCGGATCATTTATGTCTAATCCTTCTTCATCTCTTCCATGTTTAGAGAAAGTTATATTGTAATCAGACTGTTCATTGTTAATGCGTAGTCCCTCGTTATCAACAGTTTCACTATTGTTAGATTCATACAATGAATTGATATTGGCACTTGTAGTTACTGATGAAAGTTTTTCTACCTTATCTCCAATTGCAGGATAAATTCTACCAGTATCCCACCATGTTCCACCAGTATCATACCAACCTTTACTCAAATAGTTTGGATATTTTCCTTTTTCATTTGGATTTTCCTTATTTGATGTGCTCATTTTACCAAAATTAGTATCACCTGTAACACCAAGGTTAATATTACCTAATTGATAAGAACCGCCATCAACAAAACCATAGTTTTTATCAGCTCCACCACGGTGTTGGAATTTTCTTTCTCCTTCATAGAAGTCGACTTTTATATCAATATTTTCTAATTTTTTAATATCATCTCTATTTTTAGGAATTCTATCAAAATATCCTTCAATGTCTATAAAATAAACACCCTTTTCAAGATTTAATTGGTCTTCATCAAATCCCCAATCGAATGGTCTCCATCTTGCAGTATTAACCATTGAAACATTTTGATTTGAAATGTCGTACTTGTTCAATACTTCATTAATATCTACACCATCTGGGTTTTTGATTTTATAAGTTGTTCTATAAGCAGTTTTTACTCCTCCAGTTTCTGTTGTTGGAGCTGCTGCTGTACCATAATCTCTTTCATCTCTTTTTATTACTGGATTTATTTGTACATTTATTTTTTCATTTCCAGTATATCCTCTCGTATCAATATAGATTCTTTGAACATAAGTTCCTAGAGTTGTATCAATATTTGTAATTTTTGATGAATATTTTATTTGAGCATTAGGATCATTTAAGTTTTCTCCAGCTTTTGCCTTATCACTTGCAACATAGTTTGCTGGTGTGTACTCAGGACCTGTTGATTTAATAATCAATTGTCCTTTTTCTTCAATAACATGGAGTTTCCATGGAGCTGGAACTTTTTTGTAGCCAACTGGAGCTTCCACTTCTTCTACTTGATAATAACCATCTTTTTGTAGTTTTACAACTTCTCCATTTTTATCAATAAATCTTACCAAACCATTATCATCTGATGTAGCAGTCACTTCATCAAATTTTTTATCAACAGTTGTGTAAGTTTTATCTGTATATTTTTTAATAGTAAACTTTGCACCTTTTATATACTTACCATAAGATTTTTGTTTTAAGATTTTAAATTCTATACCAGTTTGTTTATTTGTAATTGTTGCTGTCTTATCTGATAATTCTTCTCCGTCAACTCTTGTTCCTCGACGTTGTTTTTTATCAGTTTTTGGCTTAATCTCTTTTACAAATTCAATGTTATAAGCTGCGATTCTTTCGCCTGCTTGTTTTTCTGGTACTGGTAAATTTTCTGGCCAATCAGCAGGTTTTTGTGCATCTGGTTCATTTTTCCTATCAAATGTTACAGAATATTTATATTCAGCTTGTCCATTTTCTCCATCTACATCAACTACTATCTCGCCTTGTTTTAAATTAGGATCGTCAGTTGTTATCGTATCGAATGGAATTTCTTTTGTTAAACTTACAGGATTTGTTGTTCTAGATTCTGGTCTTTTCTTTGTACCATGATGATATTCGTTAGGAACTGGTGCTGGATCTTCTTTTGTTTCTTCTGTTTTTTCTTCATTTCCAGTTGCAACTCCATTAGCTAGCTCTCTCTTATATTTTCTATAAAGTTTACCAGCTTTTCCTTCTACCGTCCAAGTTTCATCCTCATATTTGTCAGGTTCTGGAACATCAATTGTACTTGGTTGAATATCATTTTCAAATTTCCAAACATAATCATAAGTTATAACTGGGCCTTTGTTAATTTTATCTTCACTTGCGTAAGATTCTCCAATCCAGTTTGTACTATATCTTGGGTTAGTTGTGTTTGAAATATAATCCGTTCCTAGCCCTATTCCTTTGGTTTCATCATAATAGGTTTCAACTTCTACCAAAATATTTCCTGTGATATTTGCATCGACTTTATCAGCTTTTATTCTAAATTTCCCATTTTTGTCATATTGAACAAATACAACTTTATTAGTTATATCTGTTTTTGTGCCAATATTATCTAAGCTATCACCTGTAACTTGATATACCGTAATCGTTGCTTGTTTTGGAGGATTTTTTCTTACATCAAATTTTTCAGGCTGACTGTGAATTTCTATTTTACGAGGTTTTTTACCAAATGTTGATTGTCCAAATAAGAATACTTGTCTAAATTTATTATCAACTTTATTTATTTCTGTCATTCTAGTTTCTAAAATGACCTTGTCATTTGTTGATCTTTTAATCTTATCATCTAAGTTTGTTTTTTCAGATCTTTCTGGATCGATTTTTTCCCAATCACTTTCAGCTCTTTGTGCATTTTCCAAAAGATTTCTTGGATTTATTTCAGAAATTTCAAGTCCTTCATTTTCATCTCTAGAATCTTTTGCCATTCTTGCAAGATAGTAAGCTCTATTATTTATTAATTCTTCATTTGCAATATCTTTATTGGAAAGTGATCTTTCTGACTTATAATTTAAAAGTGATGTATTTTGGGCATTTTGATTATTTTGTTTTATAAAAGTTTTTCCCTCAGCTGTAATTGTTACTGTCCAATCTGTGTCTACTTTTTCGTAACCTGAAGCAGGGCTTTCTTCTACCAAAGTGTATGTTCCTGGTTCAAGATTTGTGAAAGTTATCATACCTTTTTTGTCGGTTGTCATATATCTTTCATCTTTTGATGGATCTGGTCCTATTAGTTTGAAAGTTGCTCCTTCTATTGCTTGATTAGGATCTAGCTTTCTTACTTTTTTAACTTTAAATTGGAATCTTTCTTTTTCGTTTGTTACATCAAGTGAATCATCTGAAATATAAGTACCTTTTATATTTCCAGCCTCTCCAATTATTGGGTCAGATTTTTTAATACCTGAAACTTTTTCGTAGTAATCACTCTTCCAATAAATTTGATTATCTTCTGAGTACCAATCTAATCCAAGACCAACTCCACCATCTTTATTTTTGTATGGAACTTTTACATCAACTACTATAGGTTGGTTTGTAGGAGGCAAGGTCATTGCCAAACGGTTAGGTTCTCCGTATCTTCCTACTTCTGCTTTTTCAGATTTTTTAACTTCATCTGTTATATCTTCTACATTGTAATTTGCAAGTCTTACATCTGAAATTAATCCTGTTACTGGCTTATCTAATTTGAATACTTTGTATTCAGCATCTCCATCATACCAAGTCATATTATCATACTGTGGTTTTTCTCTGTGGATTGACACTTTTGTATTTTCTTCAATTTCGGATGCTTCTGGATTTATTATAAATCTTTGAACAACGTAATTTTTTTCTTCATTTATTGCAATAATTCTTGTTCCTAAGTAACGTGCGTTTTGATTATTTCCTGCCCAGCCTGTCCATCTATTATCATAATTTGTGAACTTTGATGTATCTCTTCCTTTCACATTAATCCAATTTCCGCCTTGAGCAAGGATTGATTTTATATCAGTTTGTGTTGAATCTGAAACATAGGTATAAACTTTTGTTTTTCCGTCACTTACTTCAAGAACCCATTTTTGATCAAGCTTTTTATATCCTTTTGGAGTTTCGATTTCTTTTAGAACGTATGTTCCATCTTGCAATTCCTTATTAAATTCAACTAAACCATTAGCATTTGAAATTCCTTCTGCTATTGTTGTGGTTTCTTTTTTATCTGTTATTGCAAATTTTGCTCCTTGTAGAGCCTTGCCGTCATTATCTTTTTTGTAAACTCTAAACTTTGTTCCAGCTGGCTTATTACTTACTGGGATTGTTAGATATTTTCCTTCATATCTTCCGCCTACTCCAGTGATAGAATTTTCTGTAATTCTTACATTTCCATCGTCGTTTACTATAACTTGCCATTTTGTTTCAAGTTTTTTATATCCTTCTGGTGCTTTACTTTCAATTAAGGTATATGTTCCAGGCGCAAGCTCTGTGAAGTTTACTATACCTTCATTATCTGTAGACCTATTTATTGTATTTCCATTTTTTGAAGTTAGAGTAAATACTGCTCCTCTTAAATCTTTTCCTGTTGATTGGTCTGTTTTCTTTATTTTAAACTTACCAGCAGTATAAGGGAAGTTTGGCAATTTTACAATTTGAACATAAGTTTTTGGTATTTCTTTTCCAGATTGACTAGCAGCAGCTGAGTTATAATTTCCTTTTTGGTAAGATGCAGTTTGCCTATTACCATCAGACATATAATATAGTCTCCATTTTTGCTTATATTTTTCAAAGTCTGTTACTTTGAAAGTTTGCATTATAACGTAACCTTCATCTGCTGTAGAAATTGCTGGCACATCTATTTCAAGAGGGTGTTTTGCATGCTTATATTGGTTTATTGTTCCAGATGATTTAATATTATCTTTATTATATCTAACTGAAAGGTTACTTTGTCTATCTTGGAATGATGATGTAAAATCGTCTCTTGAATATACTAAATTATATATTTCAGGATTTTTTTCAGGACGTACACCATAAGATAAAGGCATGTATTTGAATTTTGTATTTACAATATCTTTTGGATTTCCATGAGTTCCATTGTAGTAATCTTTATATGGATATACTTTGTAAATTTGCATATTATCCAATTCATAAGCTGGTTGTCCATCTGCTGGGTAGTTCTCCATAAGTGGAACTCTTTCTTTTTGAATTGCTGATATCCAGTCATATCTTAAAGTCCTTGCTGCTTTCGATTTTTTTTCATCTACTGCGTTGTAGTAAGATACTCCTTTAAAATATTTTTCTCCATTTTCTTCATATATATCTGTATAGTAATTTGCAGTTAATGGTCCTGGTCCTTGATTCCAATACCATTCATAATCTGCATCTATAGTATATGAATCTTTTTTTGCTACCCCATCTGGATCCAAAGTATTTGTTACTGTCCATTTTCCACTGTATTGTGCCCAGTATTTATCTGGAATTATTCCATTTATATCTAGTTTTAAATAAGCATAGTTTTGTTTTTGATTTTCTGTAAATATATAAGTCAAAAGATTAGTTTGGTAGTCAAAATATGCTTTTGCTATAACTTGACCATTTTCATCTCTTAAATCTGGAATTTCGTAAACATATTGTACAAAATTCAAGTTAGGATCAAATTGTATTTTAAATACTGAACCTGGTCTTACTCCTTCTAGACGAGCCTCTGCGTGGTAGTGAAGTGATTCAAATTCATAAGCTTCCCATACACCTGGTTTATGTCCTATAGAACCTGATCCTGGTCCTTCAGGAAGCGTCATTTCTTGACTAGCATTCGATACTCTTAATTTTTCTCCTGTGTCAGCTATATCTTTATTTTCTATATAATAATCTATACCATTGGTTGGTGTACCAACTCCATCCAAGAATTTGGCTGTATATTTTACTGATCCATTTTCACTTACATTTACTTCAAAATAAACATCTGATTCATTGTGATTTCTTGGGGCTTTTTCTTCTTCTATTCTATAAGTTCCTGCTGGAAGTTTTCCAAAATCTGCTTGTCCATCTACGCCTGTTATAACTGTTTTTAATACTTTTCCTTCTTTATCTTTTAGGACAAAGTTTGCGTTTGCTAATGGATTTCTTTTTTGTCTATCATCATCTACTTTTATGATTTTTACAGATTGTTTTGGCAACTCTTCGTTTTGAATTTTTATTATGCTCTCATTGTCGTCTGCGTCGGCTGATGAAATATTTACATCTGCTTGTATCATTGCATTTTTTGATGTATCTTGTGGAGGATCGGTCAACCAATCGTAAGATACTGATGTAGATTCATTTCCTGTTGCTGTGACTTTTACCAAAAATCCCCAATCATTTGTAAATCTTTGTTTAGGAAATTTGATTTGTGTACCAGTTTTTCCAGTATAAGGATCTTTTTCATTTTTATTTGCTGTTATATCATCATCTACGCCTTTGTTTAGGACACTAGAACCAAGATTTTCTGCATTTTCAACTGTGCCTTGATCTTTCATAGCTTGTACAATTTTATCTCTATAGTATGGGTCGACATCAAATACTTCTACTGTTTGTATTTGTCCACCATTTACGTTTAGGTTTAATCTTGTATCTCTATTTGTTGAACCTCCGGTATAATTTGCTCTTGGTTTTAGGTAAATGTAGCTTGTTATATTTCCATTACCATCAATCTTTGCAAAATCCATTGAGTTCATATAATCTGGCCAACTTGGTTTTTGATTATGTTCTCTAAATTGGGTTTGAGTTTTTCCTCCTGTAATACTTACATTATTTCCGCTTACAGATACTTTTCCATTTTTAGACACTATAACTTCTTTTTCTTCTTGGTCTAATTTATATCCTGTTGGAGCTTTTGATTCTGAAAGTACGTAAGTGCCAGGTTTTACATTTGAAAATCTAGCTTGACCATTATCATCTGTGATAACTTCTCTTACTCCATTAGCATTTTCTAATTTAAATGTTGCTCCTGATAATTTTTTATTTCCATCTTTTGCATCGGTTTTTACTATTGTAAAGTTTGCATTTATGCTTTCGTCTTTTTCTGATATCCAGTTTACAAGATGATGAACTTTATCATCTGATTTTTGGTAATTAGCTACTTCTGTGTAGGTGTAGGTTTTTGTGCCATCTTGAAAATCAGCTGGGAATTCTTGAACTAATTTATGATTTATTTTTTCTTCTTTCCCATCAGCAGAAATATTCCATGTTTTTACCTTATCAAGTACCAAATCTCTTTGACTTTTATAGTCTGTTTCTCCAGGAACATCTATTGTTTTTATTTTATTTCCCTTTTCATCTTCAACTATAATTTTTTGGTCTGGAATTTTTTGACTATCAAGTTTATTCCAACTTTGATTTACTTTTACATCTTCATATTTATTTATGTTTACTCCAGCTAATGTATATCCTGCTTCGTCTTCATCTATATTAGTCTTGTATTCGTAAACTGCTATTCTTCCTGGAAGTTGAGGTTCGCTTGGATTTGTTTCTTTTTCTGGAATAGTTTTATTTAGATCTGTTTCTCCAATTTTTTCAACCATCTTGCCTGTTGTTGTATCTATTCCATAAACTGCCATTTTTGATGATGTTAGGCTTTGTTTTCCTGATAATTCTCTTGTTTGAAGAGGAAGACCATGATTTTCATCTCCTGTAGATACTCCATCTGTCACTGTCCATTTTGCAGAATCATTGCTTGTAAATTCTCCCATTATTGTAGTTCTATTATTCATTCCTATACGAATGGATGTATCATCTTTTACTTTTTGTTCAGGATACCCTTTATCAAAAAGCAATCTTACTGCACCAGTTTTCCCTCTATTTTTAAGTAAAACTGAAAAGTCTATCATGTATGTTTGTTGTTTTCCCATTATTGGTGTTTGGAAATTAACTACAACATCTTTTGTTGACTCTTTTAGGGTATGATTTTTGGATTCTCTTATACCAAATTTTCCTTCGATTTCATTTGTTGTTATATCATCTGAATCAATAGGTTTTCCATTTAAAATAATATTTTCAAAATTTTTTAAACCTGATCCTTTTACTAGAGTAGCATTTGAAATAAGTCCTAAATCCAGTAAGTCTTTTGTCGCTGAAAAATGTACTGTCCAATCAATTGCTGTTAATTCTCCATCTGTCAAAACAGGAGTACCATTTGCATCCATGTATACTTGGTAATCTTCTCCTTGATCTACAATTTCTAAAACTTGATGACTTCCTGGTTCTGCAATTGTATTTATTACATTTCCCTTATCATCTACTACAACTTGTGGCAATTTTGTTTCTTTTACTCCAGTTCCACTTATTGTATTTTGTATAGAATGCTTTTTAGCATCTCCATCAAGTTCTCTAATTTTTGTGACATTATAATCAACATCAATATTTAGAGGGATTTTTGCATTATCTTCAATTTGTTTTGTTATTCTATATGTGATTGTATTAGTTTTCTTATTATAAGAAGGGGTTGCTATTTGCTCATTTTTGTAGGTTATTGGTTTTAGACTTTTTGGATCTTTTACTATTAGTCTATCGTCAAGTTTTATATCAAAATGTTGACCTGGTTGTATAGAACCAGCTTGGTTTGATGTTTCAAACCTTGTCATAATTGTGAATTTGTTGTTTTCTAAACTAGGTTCACTTTCTCTATTTTGGTTTGCTCTTACTTGTACCTTTGCTGGTTCGTCTTGACCTAAAAATAGCATTCTAAGTTTTGGCATCAAGCCTTTTTTCTCTGTAGTTTTCTTTTCTTTTTTATCTTCACTTTTTTCTTGTGTTTGAGTTTTTTGTGAAGATTTTTCTTTTTGTTCTTCTTTTTTTGGTTCTTGTGCAGAATCTTTATTATCTTTATTTTCTGTGTTCTCTTTTGTATTTTCCTTTGATTCTACTTGGACTTCTGTTTTGCTTTCCTTGTTTTCTTTTGTATCTTCTTTATTGCTTTGTTCTTTTTTATCTTGTGAAAGATTTTCTTTATTAGAAGAAGATTTTTCATCTTGTACTTTTTCTTCTTGGCTTTGGCTTGGAGCCTTTTCTTGCTCTTTTTCTTCTTTAGCCTTTTGTTGTTCGGATTGTTTTTCTTCTTTGTAAGCTTTTAATTTATTGTAATCTTCTTCTAAGGAGTTTGTATTATATAATTTTATTTTATCTTCACGAATTAGGGCAAAAAGATCCCCTTGATTTTTGATTTTTAAATTTCCCTTTTCGTCTTTTTCGTATAGTTCGAAATCAGGATCTAGGCTTGTATATTTGATGAATTCTAAGTTAAATAATAATTTATCTTCATCAAATAATTTTTGAATTCCTTTTTCATTAAAATCAAAATCATCCATTATTTTTAAATCTATGTAGGAATAATTTTGACCGTAAATATTCTTATTTTCGTCTTCTTCAAGCTTTTCTAATTGGTCTTTTGTTACAATTTTATAGCCTTCATCTTCTTTTATGATTTCCAAATCAAGGTCAAGTCCTTGGGAATTTAGCATATCTTTTACTCGCCAATATTCCTTGCTTGCCTTTTCGTTTGTATCGAAATATCCATCTTCATACAATTTTAGGTCATTTCTTTTTATTAACCTAAATTTTGAAGTGGTATCGGGCATAGAAATTGCTATAGAAAATTTATTTTCGTCCTTTTTCTTTTTGCTTTTGTCATAAATTTCCTGTGATTTTAGGATTGAAAAATATACATCGTCATCATCTTTCATCTCCTCTAATCCCTTTATAGAATTTGGTTTTTCTTCTTCAGCTTTTGATGTGGTTGAAAAAGCTGGCAACATCACTTGTAAAACCATAAAAACAGCCATAACAAATGACATCATTTTTCTTAAAATCTTTTTCATAATAACTCCTTTTTGAAAATTCGATTTTTATTTATAATTAATATTTTTTCTTCTTTAATTAGCTTTGAAATCTAATTTTTTCAGTATAATCAATTAAAGAAATTAGTTATAATTTTTTTAAATTAAAAGTTGAAATTTCCTAATTTTTACACACTTCTAATTATAATTAATTATATAACTTTATAGTTTTTTAGTCAATCTTTTTTAGATATATTATTTAAATAAATGATTAATATAAATTTAAAATTTTGATGATTTTATTTTTTATGAAAAATTATTTTAAAAAATTTTTCAAACAAAAAAATCCTCTTAATTTTTTCAAATCAAGAGAATTTTTCAAAATTTATTTATTAAATTTTTCCAAAACCCACATATAAGATTCTTCTGTAATTTTATTCCAATAATCCCAATCGTGGTCGAATTCTTTGCCGTCTTTTTTGAATTGTGTATTTATTTCAGATTTTTCTAAGTCTTTGTTGAATTTTTCTATATCTTCAATGTTTATTTTTGAATCGCCTTCGCTTGCTCTAATATAAAAATTAATATCTTTTGTATTTTCATTTATAAAATTTGAAGGAAATTTTTCTTTATAAACTTCATCAGACCACATTTGCTTTCCATCTGAAAACGCCATATAATTTCTTCTAATTAGGCTATCTTCATCAAGTTTGTCCCAAAGTGTTGGGGAAATCAAAAGAGCTTTTGAAAACAAATCTGGATTTCTTAGTGAAAGGCTTGCTGCCCCGTAGCCACCTACAGAAAATCCTCCGATTGCTCTTTTTGTTTTGTTTGCATCTGTTTTATATTTTCCATCAATTTCTTTTATAAGTTCCTCTTTTATAGCTGATTCCATTTTTTTATCATAGTCGCTATCAACGAAAAATGAAGAAAATCCGTCAGCAAAGACAACAATCATTTTGTTTTCTTTATCTTTCATAATTTTATCTAGCATATCTTTTGTATTTGATTTTTCAAGAATTGAAGAAGAATTTCCGCCAAAACCGTGGAGCATATACAAAACTGGATATTTTTCATCGCTTTTTTCATCATAGCCATTTGGCAAATAAACTTTGTATTTCCAATTTTGTTTTAAAATTTCAGAATTTATTGACCCATCAACAACTTTTCCTTGGTCTTTTTTGTCAACATCAGATTTTTTATTTTTTTCTTCGTTTGATTTATTTGAATTCTTATTAGAATAAGCAATTGTAGGATCTGATGAAGGATTTTCCTTACTATTTTCATTTTTACATCCCCCAAAAATCAATCCCAAAGAAAGAATTCCTACTATTATTTTCACTTTATTTTTCATCATTAATCTCCTCAAAATAATATTGATTTTATTATACAATATGGAAAAAAATTCTTCAATCCACAAATTTTTTCACAAATAAATGCCATATTTTTACAAGTTTAATCTAATTTAAATAAATATTTAACTTTTTAATTTATAATTTCAAAATAAAAATCTCATTGTGATATAATAATTTTGCCTATTACTTAATAGGTGAAAGGTGGTGATTGGATTGATCACATCCGTAATGGAAAATTTTATTTTTCCCTTGTTGGTTGGTTTGATATTATTTTTTGTAAAAAAATATTATTCCGAAAACAAGTAAATAAAAAGACAGTAGTTGCGACCTACTGTCTTTTTTTTGTGGTGATTCCACATTTTTCACATCCGTATTCCTTGAAATTAATCAAGGGTTTTTTGACAAGAGTTTTCTTCTCTTACCTAAATTATATCACAAAGGACTTGTTTTTCAAGGCTAATGATTTTCATTTATTTATTGTGATATAATAATTTTGCCTATTACTTAATAGGTGAAAAGAGGTGATGAAATTGTTAACCTCAATATTGGAAAATTTTATTTTTCCCTTGTTGGTTGGTTTGATATTATTTTTTGTAAAAAAATATTATTCCGAAAACAAGTAAATAAAAAGACAGTAGTTCCGACCTACTGTCTCAGACTGTAGACAAAGTAGATGAAA
>NZ_KV808709.1:8191-9849 GCF_001812365.1 Anaerococcus sp. HMSC065G05 | reverse complement strand
ACACAGAAAAGGCACTTGCAGTATGCACTATATTAAAGTAAAAACAGTGAATGAAATTCTATTAAAATCAATCAAAGAAATAACCGACTTTGCAAAAGAAGAAAAGCAAGAGTTTCTAAAAGTGATGAACAAGTTATCCGATGAAAAAAGAGAAGAAAAATATCAAGAGGATAAAGAGAAATTAGAAAAACTGTTATCAAGAAATGAAAAACTAACAACCCTCATTACAAAGCTATACGAAGACCACGCACTTGGAAAAATTCCTGTAAAACACTTTGATAGATTATTTAATACCTATGATACGGAGCAACAAGACTTAGAAAAGAAAATACAGTATTTTGAAAATGAAATAGAAAGCTATCATCAGAGAAAAATTGATACCGATAAATTCCTAAAAATGATAGAGAAATATATAGATATTGAGAAACTGACAGTACCAATGATAAATGAGTATATAGAAAAAGTTGTAGTCCATGAAGCCACAGGGGGAAGAAAAGGCAAAGACAGAAAACAACAAGTTGATGTGTATTTTAACTTTATAGGTAACTGTCAAGTACCACAGAAAGAGGAGATAGAAAAACTGGCTTAAAAATGTTATAATATATAACAAATTTAGTGAGATATATTAGTTAGGAGGACGAAACTATGTCAAATATATATGAGAATGTTCCTAAATTTGAAAGTGAAAAATTTTCACTTCGATTTGTAGATAAAGCTGATGTAGATGATTTACTTGAAGTTTATAGTGACAAAAATTCATTGCCATTTTTTAATAGTGATAATTGTGATGATGATAATTTTTACTATCCAACAAAAGATAAGATGGAACAGGCTATTGATTTTTGGCTAAAATCATATCAGACAAAATGGTTCGTTCGTTGGGTTATAATTGATAAGATTTCATTAAAAACGATTGGAACTATTGAACTGTTTAATAGAACATCAGAAGATAAGTTTAATGGAATGGGCGTACTTAGACTGGATTTGAAAAGCGAATATGAAAAAGAAGAAGTTATTAAAGAAATTTTAGAGCTTATAGTTTCGCCAACTTATGAACTATTTGATTGCGAAGAAGTTATTACTAAAGTTCCTAATTACGCCATTGAAAGAATGTCAGCTGCATCTGGAATTGGTTTTACAAAATCGGATAATTTTTTAGTAGGAACGCATGATGGATATTCATATAAAGATTATTGGACAATTCATAAATAAAAAATAGTAGATTAGCAAAAAATATAGTTAAAATTCAAGGAAACAGTAAATCAAATGGTTTACTGTTTTTTCTTTGCCCCAAAACAGAAAGAGAGGTAAGCAGAAAATGAAAAATATAGATGAAAAAATTTTAATGGCGGAAGAAGGAATTAAGCATTTCCAAAACAAAAGAAAAAAGCTCATCAGTCAGCAGAAACAGGAAGAACGAAAGAAAAGAGATAGACGGCTTTATGAAAAAGGAGGAGTGTTTGAAAGTATCTTTATTGAAAGCAAGGATTTCACCAAAGATGAATTTATCAGCTAATCACATTCCAAAATATCAAAGAAATAATCAATCAAAAAATCTTAAAAATCATAGAGAAACGAGGACAAAGCGAAAATCAAAATACAGAAAACCAAGAGGAAAAAAAGAACGCAGAGGAATAGTCCCTTGTTTACAAGGGCGC
>NZ_KV808709.1:0-8091 GCF_001812365.1 Anaerococcus sp. HMSC065G05 | reverse complement strand
CCTACCCCTTGTGTACTTCCCAAAAGAAATAGGATAAAAGCTATCCGATTTTTTTAGGAAGTCTTTATCATCGCCACCGTACCCACATCAAAAAAGAGAGGAGGTTTTTTATGGCGATATATCATCTTTGCATAAAAATTATATCGAGAGGCAAAGGCAAAAGTGCAGTAGCAGCTTACGCCTATCGAAGTGGCGAAAAGATAAAAAATGAGTATGACGGAATAGTCCACGACTTTACAAGAAAAGGCGGAATAGCATATACAGAAATTCTACTACCACAAAATGCACCGCAGGAATTTGTAAATCGTTCTGTCTTATGGAACAGTGTCGAGAAAATAGAAAAAAGTAAAAATTCACAGCTTGAAAGAGAAATCGAAATTGCTTTACCTAAAGAATTAGACAGAGAAAAACAGATTGAACTTGTACGAGAATATGTAAAAGAAAATTTTGTAAAAGTCGGTATGTGTGCCGATATTTCGTTACACGATAAAAATGACGGGAACCCACACGCACATATCTTACTTACCATGCGACCATTAAACAAAGATAAAACATGGGGAGCAAAATCAAAAAAGGAATATATCCTTGATGAAAACGGAGAAAAAGTAAAACTCAAAAATGGCAATTACAAAACAAGAAAAATAGATACAGTCGATTGGAATGAGCAGGAAAAAGCAGAAGAATGGCGAAAAGCATGGGCAGATATTACAAACAAGTATCTTGAAGAAAATAGCATAAAAGAAAAAGTAGACCACCGCTCTTATCAAAGACAAGGGATAGAACAAATACCAACCGTTCATTTAGGAGTATCAGCAAGTCAAATTGAGAAGAAAGGTATTGTTACAGACAGAGGAAATATCAACCGAGAAATCAAACATCAAAATATGATTTTAAGAGAAATCTCAAGACGAATAAAAGCCTTACTAAATTGGATAAGGGGAATAGGCAAAGAAGAAAAAGCAGATACTGGAAATATAAAATCCACCCTACCACCAAAAGAAAATCTACTATCCGTTTTTGAAAATCTTATCCGTAACAATGCAGATAACCATAATGCAGACTTAGAAAAATATATTGAAAGCTATCAATTTCTTAAAGATAAAAATATTACATCAATATCTGAATTGAAAGAAAATATATCAGCATTAAGAGATAAAAATTATAAGACCACAAGAGCAATAAAAGATACCGAAAAGAAAATCAATGACAAAGTAGAGCTTATCGACCAATCCGAGAAATATTTGAAACATAAAGACACCTATAAAGCCTATACCAAGCTAAAGAAAAATAAACAAGATACTTTCTACAATGAACATACCGCAGAGATTATTTTATTTGAAAGTGCAAAGAAATATCTCAAAGAGCATTTAGGAGAAAGCAAGACCCTAAATATATCCAAATGGAAATCAGAAATAGGCACTTTGAGGAAAGAAAAAGATACTTTATATTCTCAAATCACAGATATACGAAAAGAAGTGGAGCAGGCTGAAAGTGTTAGAAGCTGTATAGAGAATCTACTAACAGAAAACAGAGGACTAACACAGGTTAAGAGAAATGAGTTGGACATATAATTTTAATATTAATTTGTTGACACCAAAAACTGAATGTGGTATATTTATATCATAAAGATAGAAATATACCACATTAGGAGGTCTATTATGAAAAGAAAATTAAATCCAGTCGGGTTTTTATCCTGTATTTCCATTATTGCGTTGATGGGGTTTATTACAAATAATCGAGGATGGTTTGGTTTTTTAGGTTTTCTTTATTATTTTAGATACTTTTGGATTATACCAGATGAATCTTTCCGAAATAATATCAAGAAATCAGCTACAGTCGCTTTTTTTGCTCAACTTTTTTCTTTAGCTCCATTATTGTTTTTAACCAAATTCTTAATAAGACACGAAAATTTTGTTCCTATATCATTTGGGATAAGCTTTTGTGTAGGAATTTTATTTTTTACCTTGACAATAGTTGTTTTGGAATGGAGGGAATCTAAAGGGATATCAAATGATTAAAAATAAGATAAAGGAATATAGGGCTAAAAATAATATGAAACAGGAAGAGTTGGCTCAAAAAGTAGGTGTAAGAAGAGAAACAATAGGGAATTTAGAAAAAGGTAGATATAATCCGTCTTTGGTACTTGCTTGGAATATAGCAAAACAGTTCAATGCTTCAATTGAAGAAATATTCACCGTAGAAGATGAGATATAAATTTATATTTTACAGAAGATAATGTAATGAGGATTCAAGAAACAGTAAATCGAAAAAGGTTTACTGTTTTTTCTTTGCTTAAAAACGGAAAGGAGGACACATGGAAGAAGAAAAAAGAGAGATAAAAGCACCGCCATATAAACAGTTAATTATGGATATTGGAAATACAAAATATACTGTAAACCTGCATTTCAAGCAAGGAACAGGCGAAACATATAAGGATAAAATACTAAAGCTAATCAAGAGAGAAACAGAGAAGATATAAATTTGTCAAAGAAATTTTGTTTATGTCCTTGACAAATCTTCCCAAATCAAGGCACAATCATCTAGTCGAGATGAGTTTTAGCATAATTTTATTTTTGAATTATTAATGAACTATTAAACTGACTTTGTCTGCGCTCTAACTAGATAAAATAAGTATCTCGTTTACTTTTATATGATTTATCAGCCTATTCCTCCAAGAATTGCTCCTGCTATCAAGGCTATTAATGCTGCTCCTACGTATATATATTTTGAAAGTAGAAAATAAAAATTTCCGACTGGTTTTTTTGCTCCTTGGTTTACTGCTTTTAGGGCAAAATCTTTTCCTCCTACCCACAAAAACATTATTCCAGCAAGTCCTGCTCCTAATGGGCAAACATAAATCGAAATTACATCCATCCACTCTCCTACAATTTTTTGAATCAATATTGCCATTATGCAACCAAAAATATGAATTATAAGGGTTGATTTTTCTCTAGAAAAATTAAATTTTTCTTGCAAATAGGCTACTGATGATTCGTATAGGTTTATAATTGAGCTAATTCCTGCAAATAAAACGCAAAGGTAAAAAATTATTCCCAAATATCTTCCAGCTGGCATAGAATTTAAAACATTTACTAAGTATATAAACATAAGTCCTGGCCCGCCTGTATCTAGAGGTGTATTTGTTGTTGCCATGGCTGGAATTATTACAAAAGATGCCATAAGGGATGCTATTGTATCAAAAATAGCTACATTTTTTGCGGATGCAATGAGATCTTCTTTTTTTGATAAATATGAGCCGTAAATTATTGTTCCAGATCCTGCTACTGATAGTGAAAAAAATGCTTGGCCAAAGGCATATATCCAAACTTTTGGATTTTTTATTAAATCTTTGTTGATGGTAAAAATATATTCGTATCCTTTTGATGAGCCTTTCATTGTTGAAATATAAATTGCAAGAAATACAAATAAAATAAAAAGTGTTGGCATCATTATTTTATTTGATTTTTCTATTCCTTTTGAAACGCCCAAAATCATAATAAAAAAACTTACAATTATGGCTATTACTATCCAAAGATTTGCCCCGCTTGCTGTTTTTGAAAAAGTTTCGCCAATTAGGTCCATATTATTTCCCATATCTTTCAAATCTCCAGAAAAAGCCATAAAAGTATATTTAAAAATCCAAGCCATTACGCAAGTATATCCGATAGCAAGGGCAAGCGAACCTACAACTGGAATTATTCCAAGTCTTTCTCCAATTTTTTTGTTCTTGTATCTTAATTCGGTGCATTTACCAAAAGCTCTAACAGTTCCAGATTCTGTAAATCTTCCCAAAGCCATCTCGCTTATAACTCCTGTTGATGCAATTAAAATTACAAATATAAAATATGGAATCAAAAAAGTCATCCCATCATATTGAGAAACAAGAATTGGAAATCTCCAAATATTTCCCATACCAACAGCCGAACCTATACAAGCTAAAATAAAGCCCCACTTACTTTGAAATCCATCTCTTTTTAAATTCTTTTCTTTCATAATTTACTCCTAGTATTATTATAACAGAAAATAATAATTTTTATTTTATTTTAATAAATATTAAAAAAGTAGGCAAGTAAGTTTTATAACTTTGTAAAAAAGATTAAAATAAATCCATAAAAATCCTTCCGATTTTAAAATTTATAAAGAGTTTTTATCAACAAAAAAACTCCGCCTGCTTTAAAACAGGCGAAGCTTTTTAAAATATTTTATTTCCTCTTACAAATTTTGAAACTATATCTTCATCTTTTGACAAATATACTATTCTTTCAAGTCTTTGTTTTAAGTTGAATTTATCTTCTTCTAATAATTTTTCATCATCTATTACTATAGCATCGAATTCGTAGCCTTTTTCAAATGAACCGACCTTTCCAAAAAATTCTCCTCCGCCCAAAGTTGCCATATAAAATGCTTCTTCGAGGCTTAATGGTTTTATTTTTTCGTCAACTAATCTATATCTTAATTTTGAAACTTTTATGGCATCTGCCATGGCTTTAAAAATTGATGCGTGAGTTCCTCCTGCAACATCCGAACCAAGTCCAATTTTTTGTCCTTCTCTTAGATATTTTCCTGCTGGAGCAATTCCTGATGTTAAATTTGTATTTGAATCTGGACAATGTGCAATGAAAACTTCGTTTTCTTTTATCAAATCTTGTTCGTCATCATTTGAATATACACAATGAGCCATTACCGTTTTGTTGTTTTTGCCAAATAAATCAAAAATATTGTAAGCATCTCCATAAAATTTAGCCTTTGGAACTAATTCTTTTACCCATTCTATCTCTCCCAAATTTTCTGATAAGTGGGATTGGATAGGAAGATTGTACTCATCTTTTATTTTTCTTAATTTTTCAAGCAATTCATCAGTACATGATGGGATAAATCTTGGTGTTAAAATTGGATAGGTGTTTTTATATTTTCCTTTAATGGATTCAAGCCAATCTAGTGTTGCCTTTTCTGATTCATCTGCATCTTTTTCTTCAAGGTCTACTCCACCATTTCTATCCATATTAACTTTTCCAACAAATGAAACCATTTTTGATTCTTCCATCAAATCCATCAAAATTTGTGTAGATTTTACATGAAGACTTGCAAAAATCACATGTCTTGTATTTGGTCCATATTTTAAATAATCTACAAATCTTTGGTAAGATCTTTTGGCATAATCTTCGTCTTTAAATTTTGCCTCGCTTGGAAATGTATAAGTGTTTAACCAATCCAACAATTCCAAATCCATGCCCATACCCCTAAAATTATATTGAGGGGCATGAATATGAAGGTCAACAAGACCTGGGCAAATTATTTTTTCTCCAAAATCTATTACTTCTATGTCTTTATATTTTTCATCTAATTTTTTGAAAACTCCCATTGATTTTCCATCTTGGCAAATAAGATAAGAATTTTCAATACAATTTATTTCGTTTTGATTTTTGCTATAAATTATATTTCCCTTTAGGGCATAAGTTTTTGTCATTTGTCCACCTACCCTAAGGTTATAAAGGCATACCTAAATACAAAGGTAAGGGCAATTATTAGTGTTAGTGGTTTTATTTGATCTTTTTGTCCTGTAAAGAATTTTGCTATACAATATGTGATTAAGCCAAGTGCTATACCATTTGCTATTGAATATGTAAATGGCATGAAAACTATTGTACAAAATGCTGGGAGTGCATTTGTTATGTCGTTAAAATCTATGTCTTTTACGCCACCAAGCATCAAAATTCCTACAAAAATTAAGGCTGGTGCTGTAGCTTGTGCTGGGATTATTGAAATAATTGGCACAAATATTATTGATAGTAAAAATAAAAGTGCTGTTGTAAGACTTGTAAGTCCTGTTCTTCCACCTTCTGCAATACCTGCTGATGATTCTACAACTGTAGTTACTGTACTTGTTCCAACCAAAGCTCCTGCTGCAGTAGAAATTGCATCACTCATTAGAGCCTTTTTCAAATTAATAACTTCTCCTTTTTCATCAACAAGACCAGATTGTTTTGCTGCTGCAAGCAAAGTTCCAAGTGAGTCAAACATATTTACAAGTGAAAAGCTTAGAACAAGCATAGTTACTGTAAAAATTGATGTCCACATATTTTCTCCCGCAAAAAGTCCTGCGAAATCTAAATTAAAAAATGAAACTTCAAAAAAGTCATTAACTTGTGCTCCCAAATTTAAGCTTAAATTTGAAATGTGAGTTAGTCCCATTGGAATACCTAAAAGAGTTGAAGCTAAAATAGAAATCAAAATTGCTCCCTTAACTTTTTTGTAAGATAAAATTGCTATCAAACAAAGTCCAATAAGTGAAAGGACTGCACCCATAACAAGTTCTACATTTGCATCAGGGCCTCTCCATTTTGCAAAATCTACAAGGGAAACCAAGGTAGCCTCATTACCTACAACAAGACCTGCGTTTTTCAAACCAATTATGGTAATAAACAAACCAATTCCAGGTGTCATAGCAAGTTTTATAGAATCGGGAATTGCACGAATAATTGCCTCCCTAATTCCAAGAGCTGTGATTACAATAAATAATATTCCTGAGATAAAAACAATTACAAGAGCTTGGGCATAAGAATATCCCATACCAAGCATAGTAGTATAAGCAAAAAATGCACTTAGGCCCATGCCAGGAGCTTGAGCAAAAGGAAGTTTTGCATAAAAAGCAACTAAAATTGTACCAATAAAGGCACCAAGACAAGTTCCGATAAATACACCGTTTGAAATTTTTTGAGCCATTTGGCTATCACCCATAATTTCAAAAGGTGAAGACAAAACTTGAGGGTTAATTATCAACACATATGCGATAGTGATAAAAGTAGTGATTCCAGCGATAATTTCAGTTTTTACATTAGTATTATTTTCATTAAGATGAAAAAACCTATTTAGAAAACCATTTGTTTTTGAGTCCATAAGGATCCTCCTTCATAATTTTTTTCTAATTTAATAGTTATAGTTATTTTAAGATTAACTATTAATCTTTAAAAGCCATAGCCACTTATTTACGGTAAGTCGTAGAAACTCTCAACCAATTATGAGATTATATCGCTTTTAGTCAAAACTTATCATTTGTCGACAATTAAGATAACGTTTTCTGTATTATACTACATACAACATTTCTTTGTCAATAGCTTATTAGCGAAATAAAGTTATTTTTTATAAGATTTTTTCAAAATTTTGTGATTTTCTAAAAATAAAAATTAAAAATTCAAATTATTTTAAAAATGGGTAAATATCTATTGAGATTTTTAGGAGGACTTATGAAAAAGAAATTAAAAAATAAAAATTACCTAATCGGATTAATAATGTTCATTTTGACATTGATTTTTTCTTATATGGCTTATGTTGGAGTATTTTTTTTACACAAATATAAAGATATTTTAGAAATGTATGAAAATCCACTTGTACCCGACTTTTTTACTTTTTATATTTGGATTTTCATTTATATTTTTTCTCTTTTATTTTTGCTTTTGCCTTTTATTAAAAAGCTTTCAATGACAAATGAGGAAATTTATTACGAAAAATTGATGCCACTATTTATTTTTTGGAATATGGCAAATGGAATTTATGTAGTAATGGTAAACAATAATTATCTTATGCCCGCCCTTATAGGAGCAATGGCTTATGCTTTGATTTTGATTAATCTTGTAAAAACTATAGACCAAAATAAGGATTTTTCTAAAAAATACAAATATCTTATTACTCTTCCTACAGGAATTCATGCAGGATGGATTATTTTTTCGGTTTTTACAAATATAATGATGGTTCTTTTCGAAAATAGAAAAGATTCATATTCAACTTTTGCAATAATTATAAGCCTAATTTTATTAATTCTTGCAAGTGCTGTGGTTTTGTTTGTTTTTAAAGAAAACAAAAATTCAGGCTTAATTATTGGATTTTTATTTTCCTTGATTGGAATAATAGAAAAACAAAGACCATCATCAAGTTTTCAAAATTCTAATTATATTATATTTATTGGAGCACTTGTTTTATTTATAATAACAAGCCTTGTCGCAATTTATATTTTTAAATTCATAAAAGAAAAGTAAAATTTAAAAATCCTAGCTTTTTTGCTAGGATTCAGAGCGTCGACAAACCCACCAATAA
>NZ_KV808708.1:0-647 GCF_001812365.1 Anaerococcus sp. HMSC065G05 | reverse complement strand
GCCAAACTTACTTTTTTGTGAAGATTATTTCTTCACAAAATTTGTAAGAAAATTTTGACAAAGTAAATTTAATATTTTATAATTATACATATTGTATGTGCTTAGGTAGCTCAATGGTGGAGCACCCGGCTGTTAACCGGTAGGTTGTGGGTTCGAGCCCCACCCTGAGCGCCAAATGCCGGGGTGGCGGAACTGGCAGACGCACAGGACTTAAAATCCTGCGGTGGTCAAACACCGTATCGGTTCGATTCCGATTCTCGGCACCAATAACGCGGGATGGAGCAGCTTGGTGGCTCGTCGGGCTCATAACCCGGAGGTCGTAGGTTCAAATCCTACTCCCGCAACCATACTTTTTTAAAAATAATATTATATGAGGCCCTATGGTCAAGCGGTTAAGACATCGCCCTTTCACGGCGGTATCCCGGGTTCAAATCCCGGTAGGGTCACCATTTTAATTTTAAAATCAAAAAGAGATTTATCCTTCGTTTTAGAGGGAAACCACCGTGTCACGGCGGTATTGTTCTTCAGATTCGCTCAAGGGCTCATCTTGAAGATTTAAAATCTTTCAGATTTTAAACCCTACATGGGACAGGATTCAAATCCTGGTAGGGTACCAAATGGAAGTATAGCTCAGTTGGGAGAGCATC
>NZ_KV808707.1:0-13144 GCF_001812365.1 Anaerococcus sp. HMSC065G05 | reverse complement strand
TTTTTCATCTACTTTGTCTACAGTCTGAAGGGAGAAAATTTCTCCCTTTTTTATAATTTCTTAATTAATTTGTACTCATTTTCTAAATTATGAGCTATATTTGTAAATCTTTCCAAAATAGTTTTTCTTGTAATTATTCCAACAAAATATCCATTTCTATGAGTTATACATATAAAATTATTATTTATTATAAGTCTTAAAACATCCTCAAGATCAGAATCATCAAATAATATTGGAACAATTTGGTCCATAACTTCACTAACTTTTGTTTGCGTTAGTATATCTTCATTAAAAAATGTTACATCTTCTGATGAAATTACAATTTTTGAAATAGAAATAAGACCTCTAACTCTGTCATTTTCATCGAGAACAGGAATTGTTTGATAAGACCTATTTGATAAAACAATAATCGCATGTAAAAGTGTATCATTTTCTCTAACAACTGCAACTTCGCTAGCCGGAGTTATAATGTTTGCCGTAGGTTGATTAAATAATTTTTTTAGATTTTCTCCAATCATTTTTACTCCTTCTTAAAAAATAGCCTTTTGTCAAAACAAAAGGCATTATAGAGTATATTATGTAAGCACACCCAAGCTCGTAAATTAAAATCTATACGTTACTCAAACAGCCAGCTCATGATAGGTGACCTTACGGCACATAAGAAGATCTACTTAATGCTGCTACGTTCCCGTCCTGACATGGTTCATAGTTTCCTATTGCGTAAGACCCATCAATCAACACCACTTATTTAAGGCAGACTATATATTTTAAAATCCTAACTTGGGAATTCAATCCTGCTATAGCGGATTGCAGGTTACAAGGCACCGCTAACTCCCCATCTAGTGCATGGCGGAGAGCAAGGGATTTGAACCCTTGATACACTATCAATGTATACACGATTTCCAATCGTGCTCCTTAAGCCACTCGGACAGCTCTCCATGCTTACAGATTAAAACTATACTTTAAAAATGAAAAATTTCAAATCAATTTAAAAATTAAAAAAATATTTTCACTATGGTATAATCTTTAGGGAAAGGAATTATTATGGCAAAAGCTTTATATAGAGAATATAGACCCCAAAAATTTTCTGATGTTTTGGGACAAGATAGGGTTGTAAATGTTTTAAAAAATCAAGTTAAGTCTGGGCAAATATCTCATGCATATTTATTTGCAGGAGAGAGAGGATGCGGAAAGACAACTTGTGCAAAAATTTTTGCTAAGGCAATTAATTGCCTTAATCCAATCGACTCATCGCCTTGTGGGGAATGTGAAAATTGTAAATCAATAGAAGAAGAATCAACAATGGATGTTGTTGAAATGGATGCAGCAAGCAATAGAAGAATTGACGATATTAGAAATTTAAAAGAAACAGTTGTTTATCCACCAAATAATTTAAAATACAAGGTTTATATTATTGACGAGGCTCACATGATTACAAGAGAGGCTTTTAATGCCCTATTAAAAATTATGGAAGAGCCACCAAGTCATTTGGTTTTTATTCTAGCAACAACAGAAATTGAAAAAATTCCAAAGACCATTTTGTCTAGAGTTCAAAAATTTGAATTTAACAAAATTGGTAGAGAAGATATAATCAAACAAATTGATATAATCTTATCCGATAGAAATATTACAATCGAACAAGAGGCAAAAGAGCTTATTGTAAAAAAAGCAAAGGGTGCTATGAGAGATGCTCTTTCGATTTTAGATCAAGTTTTATCAATTGACAAAAATAATTTTACATTGAAAGATGTAGAAAACATTTTGGGGCTTGTTGATTTTGAATCCTTGGATAAATTAATAGCTAATATAATTTCATATAATCAAAAAGATTCCTTGGACTTGCTTTTTGATTTAAGAAATAATAACAAAGATGATAAGGATATTTTAGATGGGCTTGTAGGATATTTTAGAGATATTATGATTTATAAGACAAGTCAAAATCAAAAATATATTGAAAATTTAGATTATTTGGATTTGATAAAGGAAAAAATAGAAAAAATCTCATCTGATAGGCTAGTATCTTACTTGGAAATTTTAAATGATTATTCAAATAGGATGAAAATATCTGATAATTCAGCCTTGCTTATGGAAATGGCGATTTTAAGGCTAATTAATTTAAAAGATGATGAAAATATTTTATCAAGATTAAAAAAATTAGAAGAAAATAATTCTTCAAATTCAATAGATATTATAAATAAATTAGTAGATAAAAAATTTGAAAATATTAATCTGAATAATTTTATAAAAAATTCTAATCCTAGCCTAGATTATGAAAAAAAAAGAAGAAAAAAATATTGAAAAGTTTGATGAAAATGAAAAAATATTTGAAGAAAAAAATAAGGATATAGAAAATAAAGAAATTGATAATAAGATTGAAGAAAATTTTGAAAATAAGCATAGTGATAATGAAGACATAAAAAGTGAAAAAACATTTGAAAATATAAGTTTAGATAAGGAAGAAGAAAATATTTTTTTAAATGAATTTACATCATCTTGTTCGCCAATTCTAAAAGTTTGGATAAGGGATGAAGGATTTAATTATGACATAAATGGTGACATTTTTACAATTTATTTTACTAATAATTTATATTATCAATTTTTAGAGGGCTCAAAAGCAAAAATTAAAGAAATTTTAAAAAATGTAAGTGGAAGAGATTTTACCATAAAGGTATCAAGTATTGACAAAAAAAAATCTAACAAGAATAATAGTATAAGAGAATCAAAAAATGATTCGAATGATGATGTGATGAAAAAACTAGAAAAAGTTTTTGGAAATAATTTAATAATTGAAGAATAAAGGAGTAAAAAATGGCAAGAGGCGGATTCCCAGGCGGCGGAAATATGAATAGTATGATGAAAAAAGTACAAAAAATGCAACAAGAAATGGCAAGAACCCAACAAGAAATTGAAGAAAAAGAATTTTCTTCAACAGCTGGTGGTGGAGTAATAGAAGCTGTTGTTAATGGAAAAAAAGAAGTTGTCAAAATTAAAATTGATGAAGATGTTGTAGATCCTGAAGATACAGAAATGTTAGAAGATCTTGTTGTTGCAGCAATAAATGATGCTTTGAAAAAAGCAGATGAATATAGTCAAAAAGAAATGGGAAAATTAACAGGAAATATTAATATTCCTGGACTAATGTAATGAGTTTATATCCTGAAAGTTTAAATAAATTAATAGAACAATTTCAAAAGTTACCAACTATCGGCAAAAAAAGTGCAGAAAGACTTGCTATGAGTATTGTTGGAAGAGATTTAGAAAGCGTAGAAGAATTTTCCGAATCTTTATTAGAAGTAAAATCCAAAATTCATCCTTGTAAAATTTGTGGAAATTTAACTGAAGATGAAATTTGTGGAATTTGCAAAGATATTTCGAGAGAAGAAAATACAATTTGTGTAATAGAAGATGTAAGAAACTTATATGCAATTGAAAAATCCTCAGTATATCATGGAAAATATCATATTTTGGGCGGTCTTATTTCTCCTTCTGATAATGTAAAAGCTGAAGACTTATCAATCGATAAACTATTGGATAGGATTGATAAGGAAGATATAAAAGAAGTTATTTTAGCTATTTCGTCAACGATAGAAGGAGAAACAACTAGCTTATTTTTGGCACATTTATTAGAAGGAAAAAATGTAAAGGTATCAAAAATAGCATCAGGAATTCCTGTGGGCTCAAATTTAGAATATTTTGACCAATTGACATTGGAAAGAGCTTTGGAAGATAGAAGAGAAATTTAATTATATTAGAAATTTCTAGATAATTTGTGATATAATATAAAAAGAAATAGAGATAAGTTTTTAAATGAAATTTATCTAATAATTCTTTGAAAAACTTATAAAATTTAGTGGAAAAATTTAAAGCTGAATATAAAACTTAACAAAACCATCCTTATTAGGGTGGTTTTTAAATCTTAAAGGAGAAAGAAATGGCAAAATATGATGTGAAGTCAAAAAATGCAGAAGAATTTATCAATCATGAAGAAATTCTTGAATCATTAGATTATGGAAGGGATCATAAAAATGACAGGAAATTAATTAAAGAAATATTAGAAAAGGCAAAAAAAGCTCACGGACTTAGTCACAGAGAAGCCTTTGTTTTGCTTTCTTGTCAAGAAGAAGATTTAAATGAAGAAATTTTTTCATTGGCAAAAAAATTAAAGGAAAAATTTTATGGAAATAGGATAGTTTTGTTTGCACCTTTATACCTGTCAAATTATTGTGTAAATGGTTGTTTGTATTGCCCATATCATGCAAAAAATAAAACAATTCCAAGAAGAAAATTGAGTCAAGATGAAATAAGAAAAGAAGTGATTGCACTTCAAGATTTAGGACATAAAAGACTAGCTCTTGAAACTGGTGAAGATCCAGTAAATAATCCAATTGAATATGTATTAGAATCAATCAAAACAATTTATTCAATCAAACACAAAAATGGATCTATAAGAAGGGTTAATGTAAATATAGCAGCAACAACTGAAGAAAATTATAAAAAATTATTGGACGCAGAAATTGGTACATATATTTTATTCCAAGAAACCTATAATAAGAAAAATTATGAATTGCTTCACCCAACAGGTCCAAAACACGATTATGATTATCATACAGAATCTATGGATAGGGCAATGAGTGCTGGAATTAATGATGTTGGTTGTGGAGTTTTGTTTGGTCTTCAATCTTATGAGTATGAATTTGTTGGTCTTTTAATGCATGCTGAACACTTGGAGACTAGATTTAATTGTGGACCACATACGATTTCTGTTCCAAGGGTTCAACCAGCAGATGATATAGACCCTAATGAATTTGACAATTCGTTGAGTGATGAAATGTTTGAAAAAATCGTAGCTTGTCTTAGACTTGCTGTTCCTTATACAGGAATGATAATATCTACAAGAGAATCTAAAAAAGTTAGAGAAAAAGTATTGGATCTTGGAATAAGCCAAATTTCTGGAGGATCAAAAACTACGGTAGGTGGTTATTCAGAAGATATTGGAGATGTTGAAGGATCTAACCAATTTGAACTTGCTGATAACAGGACCTTGGATGAAGTTGTTGATTGGTTATTAAATATGAATTATTTACCATCATTTTGTACAGCTTGCTACAGAGAAGGTAGGGTTGGAAAAGATTTTATGAAAATTGTAAAAGATCATGGAATTGGAAATATGTGCCAACCAAACGCCATTCTTACCTTGGATGAATATTTGACAGACTATGCAAGTGAAAAAACTAGAAAAGATGGTAGGGCCTTAATAAGTAGGGAAATAGAAAAAATTCAAAACCCAGACCTTCGTGCTAATACAAAAAAATGGCTTGATGAGATTAGGGATGGTAAAAGAGATATTCACGTATGATAGCATATAACTCAGAAAGACTTAGCCTTGCCTTATTGGGTAAGACTAATTCTGGAAAATCTTCATTTTTAAATTTTATAAGTGATCAAGATGTTTCTATTGTTTCAAGTCAAAAGGGAACTACAACAGATCCTATAAAAAAATCTATGGAAATTCATGATTTTGGTCCGGTTTTATTTTTTGATACAGCAGGATTTGATGATGATACAAATTTATATGAAAAAAGAATAGAAAAAACTAAAAAAGCCATAGAAAAGGCTGATATTTTGCTTTATTTTCTCTCAATAGATGATGAAATTAAAGAAATTTATGCTTTAAAGGAAAAATATGACAAGATAATTTTTATAGCTACTAAGCAGGATTTAGAAATTGGAAATGATTTGCTAGAAAAATTTAAAGATTTTTCTCCACTAGCTATAAATATAAAAAATAATCATGACAGGGAGAAATTTTTTGATAAGATTAAATCCACCTACAAAATTGAAGATAATTCTATAACAAAATCTCTTGTAAAAGAAAATGATTTAGTTTTGTTGGTTATTCCTCAAGATGCTGAGGCTCCAAAATATAGGCTTATCAAACCTCAAGTTATGACTATTAGGGAAATTATAGATAAAAATGCAATTGCAGTTTCTACAAATCTTAAAAATTTAGAAAACACCCTAAATTCATTTAATAAAAAGCCAGACCTTGTTATAACAGACTCTCAATATTTTAAAGAAGTTTATAATATTTTGGATAAGGGCATAAGGCTCACTTCATTTTCTGTTTTATTTTCAGCCTTTAAGGCTGATATAAATTATTATATAGAATCAGTAAAAAAACTTGACCATGGTGCAAAAAACATACTAATTGCAGAAGCGTGCTCACATCCACCAATATCTGAGGATATAGGAACAGTTAAAATTCCAAAACTTTTGAAAAAAAGATACAAGGATATAGAAATCGACTTTCAAAGGGGAGAAGATTTTGAAAATATTGAAAAATATGACCTAATAATCCAATGTGGGGCTTGTATGTTTAATAAGAAATATGTGATGGAAAGAATCAAACAAGCTAAAGAAAAAAATATTCCTATGACAAATTATGGAATTGTTATAGCCTATCTAAATGGAATCTTAGATAAAATTTCAATATAAAAGCCTTGAGCTAAAGCTCAGGGCTTATTTTTTAATATATCCAAACTTGTAGTGTAAAACTTTGAAGGATAAACTTTTTTATTATTTCTATTTTTTAAAGTTAAAATATATAGGCTATCTCTTGCCCTAGTAAGACCTACATAAAAAATTCTTCTTTCTTCTTCTAGTCTTTCAAAATAATTTTCTTCATCCATGATTAGTGGAAATTCATTTTTTATCAAATCAATTATAAAGACCTTATCATATTCTAATCCCTTAGAAGAATGGATGGTAGTTAAAGATAAATTTGTCTTTATTAAAGATTTGGATTTTTTTTCTAAAATTTTTATCTTTTCATAAACTTCATCTAAAGATTTACATGATTTAGTAAAGTATCTGAGACTTTCTATATAAATATCCTTATTTACGGTTTCTTCCATATATTTTCTGCTTTTCATATTTATATAAGAATTATAAGATAGACTTTTGTAGATGAAAGAAATTTTCTTTTCAAGCTTAAGCTTTCTAAGATGTTTTAATTTTTTCTCAATATTAAAAAGTGCATCCTTTTTGTAATCTTCAATGTCTCTATTTTCATAAAATTCAAAAACATTTTCATTTATTGCCTTATGGGATAAAGATTCAATATCATCTTTAGAAAGATAAGTTGAAATCTTATAGTAAATATCTGAGAAAATTTCTACATTATCAAAATCTTCAGAGAAATTAATTATATTAACCATATCGGTAAAAATTTTTGATTCAAAAAAATCTAAAATATTTGAATTTATAGAAAAATCAATATTTTTATCTAATAAATAAGAACTTAGAGAGATAGCAGAAATATTATTTCTAAATAAAATACCAGTTTTTTTATTATCTAAATTTTCAGTTATATAGTCATATTGCTTGGTAAAATTCTTAAACTCTTTTAATTTTATCTGGTCATCAAAGTCCCTACCTAGCTTATAGGTTTTTTTATACCTATTTTTGTTTTGAGCTATAAAATAACTTGCCAATGAAATGATTTTTTTCCCGGACCTATGGTTTGTATCAAGACTAATTATTTTTGCATCCTTATAAATTTCTTTAAAATTTAAAAGATACTTTGGATCTGCTGCCCTAAAAGAATAAATAGATTGGTCATCATCAGCTACTACTAGAAGATTATTTTCTGGATATACAATTTTTTCTAAAATTTTAAATTGTAAGAGGGAAGTGTCTTGACCTTCATCAAGTTGAAAATATTTATATTTATTTTTTATTGATCTTAATAAAGACTCATCATTTAATAATTCTAAGGCATAAACTTGCATATCATCAAAATCTAGAAGGTGCTTTTGTTTTTTTATTTTTTCATATTCCAAATAAATTCTATCTGCATTAGAAATTTCAACATTTTCTAGATAGGAAATATCTAGGAGAGAATTTTTCATAAAAGATACTTTTTGAAAAAATAAATTTAAATCTTCTTTGGATATTTTTTTCTTATTAATATTTTTATAAATTTCTCCAACAAGATTAAATTTATTGTAAATTTTCTCATCTTCTATTAGATTTACTTGTTTATTATATTTTTTTAAATAATTTCTAATTATAAGATAGCAAAAAGCGTGAATAGTCATAAAATTTGAATCCTTGCTATCAAATCTTTTTTTCATATCATCAGCTTGGATTCTAGAAAAAGTTAAATTTAAAATTTTTGACGAATCAATATGTTCTGACAAAAATTTTATTCTTTCTAAAAGCATGGTAGTTTTTCCAGAACCTGGAATTGCCAAAACCAAAAGAGGACCATCCAAATGTTTTGCAGCCTGTAATTGTTTGCTTGTAAATTTCATATTTATATTTTATCATATAAGTATAAGGATTTAATTATAGAGGATTTAATAAATTTATTTATTAACTTACTATTTAAGGTATAATATTTAAAACGGGAGGAATTATGTTAACTACAAATTTTTTAAAAACAAGAACTTCTACTAGAGATTTTAAAGATGAAAAAGTAGATGATGAAAAAATTAAAAAGATTTACCAAATTACAAGAGAATTAGAAAATAAATTTGGTGAAAAGGATCTTCATTACCAAGTAAATAATAAGGGAGAAGAAGTTTATTTTAAATTAAAAGGAAACGCTGGCTACAAGGGAGTTATGATAAAAGCGCCTTTGTATGTTGCACTTGATATTACAAATGATAGCAAATCTGCCCTTGTTAAAGGAGCTTATGGTCTTGAAGAATTAATTACTAAATTATCTGAACTAGGACTAGCTTCTTGCTACATTACAGTAAGCGGAGTAAGCGATGATATTTTAAAATCAGCTTTTGTAAATGCTGAGGGAAAAATTATGTCAATTCTTGCAATTGGCGAAGCTACAAAACAAGAAATTAGAGAACACAGATACGATGATAGAAAAGGAATAAATGAATTTGTATTTATTGATGATTTAGATCACAAAGCAAGTGTAGAAGAGCTTTCTCAAAGAGGACTTGATGATTTATTCTCATATTTAAGATTTGCACCATCATCATACAATTCACAACCATGGAGATTTGTTTTAAAAGATAATTTTGTAAATTTATATTTAGAAGATTACAAAGACGAAGCAAATTTAGTTGATGCAGGAATTGTAATGTATTATTTTGATCAATTAACAAAAGAAATATCAATAAACTCAATTTGGGAAGTTGAACCAAAATTAGACGGCTCAAAATACCAATTTATTGCTCAAAAAGAATTATAAAATTTTAAGGAATTTTAATGATAAGACTTTATACAGAAAATGATATAGAAAAAATGTATGGGGCTTCAGAAATTCTTTGCCAAACACACCTTGCCATAAAAGAAGTAATAAGAGCTGGAATAACAACAAAATTTCTTGACGATTTTGCAAATAAATTTATAAAACACAAAAATGCAAGACCTGCCCAATTAGGCTATCAAGGATTTCCATATACACTTTGCATATCTGTAAATGATGAAATTTGTCACGGATTTCCTTCTGATTATGTACTTAAAGAAGGCGATGTAGTTTCAATTGATAATGTTATAGATTACAATGGAGGACTTGCAGATTCTTGTTGGACTTATAAAATTGGAAAATTGAGTGAAGAAAATGAAAAGTTAGTTGATGTTAATTTAAAAGCTCTTTACAAAGGAATTGAAGCTGCAAAACCAGGAAACAGAATTGGAGATATAGGTTATGCAATTCAACAATACGTTGAGGGCGAAAATGGCTTTTCAGTTATAAGGGACTTTATAGGTCATGGAATTGGAAAAGAAATGCACGAAGATCCACAAGTTCCACATTATGGAAAAAAAGGATTTGGTCCTAGAATAGAAGAAAATATGGTATTTACAATTGAGCCAATGATAGCAGTTGGCGATTGGAAATCAAAAATGGATTCAAATGGATGGACAGCAAGAACAAAAGATGGTTCCGTTTGTTCACAATTTGAACACCAACTTGTCATAAGAAAAGAAGGAGCAGAAATAATAACTGACCAAAATAATTTTTCTTTGACAGAAGATGACAAAAAATTTATAGAATCATATAAATAGGAGAGAAATCTCCTATTTTTTTCGTCAAAAATGGCTTTTTAAAAAATGGATAATTTTACTTATTTCATTAGAAATATATGTCAAATCTTATAAAAATTCATAATAAAATGTTTTCAAATTTATAAATAAATATAATTCTAAAATAAAAATATTTAAATTTAAAGAAAATAATTAAAAATTTGTAAAAAACTTAAAAAAAGACTTAATAAGTAATCAAAAAAATGGTAAAATATAAAAGTACAGCTTTAAGGAGGAGTTATGGATATTTTAGTAATAGGATTTGCATTATTTGCAATGTTTTTTGGAGCGGGGAATTTAATTTTTCCACCAATGTTGGGATATACTTATGGAGATAAGTGGTTATTGGCATCTATTGCCTTTACAATTGTAGGAGTGGGATTAACTTTACTTGCTGTAGTTAGTATGGCAAAAAGGCAAGGAAATATTTTTACTTTTACTTCACTTGCAGGAGATAGGCTTTCAAAAGCAATAGTTTTAATTATTGCTCTTTGTATTGGACCTTTAGGAGCAATTCCAAGAACTGCAGCTACAAGTTTTGAGATGGTACAATCAGCAGGCTTTAATGTAAATATTTGGGTCTTTACTTTAATATTTTTTGGATTATCATTGTTTTTGTCTTTGGCAAAAAATTCTGTTGTAGATTTAATTGGAAAATTTTTGACGCCACTTTTATTAATTTCTTTATTTATAATGATAATTGTTGGTATGTTAAATCCAATTGGACAAATAAAAGAAATTAATATAGATTTAAGTAAAATATTTTCTGATTCAATGCTTGAAGGATATAATACAATGGATGCTTTGGCAGCCCTTGCATTTACACCAATAATTGTAGAAAGCGTGATAAAAAAAGGCTATAAAAATCAATTATTAAAAAAGACTATTCAAGCATCATTGATTGCAGTTATAGGACTTGCTTTTGTATATATTTCACTTACATTTTTGGGAGCAAGTGCCTCAACAAGTATTGATACAGATTCAAGAGTTATTTTATTAAATTATATTTCAGAAAAAATTCTTGGAGATAAGGGGAAATTTGTTTTATTAGTCGCAATTATTATGGCATGTTTTACAACATCTGTAGGCTTGATTTCATCAATTTCCAATATATTCGCAGAATTTTCTAAAAATAAATTCAATTATAGTTTTCTTGCAATAGCAATAGCTTTAGTGTCTTTATTATTATCTGTTCTTGGAGTGGAATCAATAGTAAAGCTTACAGGACCATTTTTACAATTTGTGTATCCTTTAGCAATTGTTTTAGTAGTATTTAATTTGATTGGGAAAAATTCTCTCGATAAATTAGTAATTAGAAATTCTTTTATTGTGGTAACAATAGTTTCATTTATGGATGCTCTAGTAAGTTTGATAGACATTTTAAAAGAAATGTTTAATGTAAATGTTTCTTTGTTAGTTGGTTTAGAATCAGTATTGAAAAAAATTATACAAGTTATCTCCTTAAATATTGTAGATTTTCCATGGATAATTCCTCTAATTCTTATAATTATCCTAACTAGCCTATATTTAAAATTAAATAAAAATAAATAAATTTTTGCATCCAAATTAATTTTTGGATGTTTTTTATTAGAAATTTTTTGCAATTATTTTTTTATTCTGTATATTTTTATTGTAAGTAAAAATATTAGAAAAAGGATTTCAAAATCCAAATAAAAAATATTAGAAAATGTTTGATAAATTTTTAACTACATGTTATAATCGTATTGTAAGTTAAGATAACAATTTATCAGATATAAAATCGAAAGGGGAAATTATGACAAGAAAAGTAGTAATTGCAAGTGCAGCTAGAACTCCAGTAGGAAGTTTTGGTGGAGCTTTAAAATCACAAAGCGCAGTTGATTTGGGCGTTGTTGCAGCTAAAGCAGCTATCGAAAGAGCTGGAATTAAACCAGAAGATGTTGAAGAAACTGTTTTAGGATGCGTTTTACAAGCAGGACTTGGACAAAACGTTGCAAGACAAATTTCATTAGGAGCAGGAATCCCAATAACAACACCTGCAATGACAATTAATAAAGTTTGTGGATCAGGACTTAGAACTGTTTCACTTGCAGCTCAAATGATTTTAGCAGGAGATGTTGACGTTGTTTTAGCAGGTGGTGCTGAAAGTATGTCAAACGCTCCATTCTTATCTAATGAATCTAGATGGGGAGCTAGAATGGGCAACAAAAAATTTGTTGACGAAATGATTACTGATGGTCTTTGGGATGTTTATAATGACTACCACATGGGAGTTACAGCTGAAAATGTAGCTGAAAAATATGGAATCACAAGAGAAATGCAAGACGATCTTGCAGCAGTAAGCCAACAAAGAGCAAGCAAGGCTCGTGCTGAAGGAAGATTTAAAGATGAAATCGCTCCAGTAGAAATTAAAGATAGAAAAGGAAATGTTACAGTTGTTGAAGATGATGAATATATCAGAGACGGTGTAACACAAGAAGGAATTTCTAAATTAAGACCAGCATTTATAAAAGATGGTACAGTTACAGCAGCTAACGCATCAGGAATTAACGATGGAGCAGCTTGTCTTGTAGTTATGAGTGAAGAAAAAGCTAAAGAATTAGGCGTTAAACCATTAGCTACAATCGTAAGCTATGCATCTGCAGGAGTTGATCCAGAAGTTATGGGAACAGGTCCAATTCCATCAAGTAAAAAAGCTCTTGAAAAAGCTGGATGGAAAGTTGAAGATCTTGACTTAGTTGAATCAAACGAAGCTTTCGCAGCTCAATCATACGCTGTAAGAAATGAAATGGGCTTTGATCCAGAAAAAACAAATGTAAACGGTGGAGCAATTGCGATAGGTCACCCAATCGGAGGATCTGGAGCAAGAATTCTTACAACACTATTATACGAAATGGAAAAAAGAGATTCTAAAAAAGGTCTTGCTACACTTTGTATAGGTGGAGGAATGGGAACAGCTCTAGTAGTTGAAAGATAATAATTAAATAAAATTAAAAAATAGGGTTGTTAGAAATAACAGCCTTATTTTTTTAGAAATTTTCAGATATAAGTTATAAAAAATAAAAACTGCTCAATAAAGAGCAGTCAGACTGTAGACAAAGTAGATGAAAAA
>NZ_KV808706.1:9539-28261 GCF_001812365.1 Anaerococcus sp. HMSC065G05 | reverse complement strand
TTTATTGGTGGGTTTGTCGACGCTCTGAGCAGGCTCAAAGCCTGCTTTTTATATACAAAATTTTATCTTCTTTTTTCTTTAACGTAATCACAAGAATTACATTTTATTTCATCAGTTGATCTATTTTTTTTGTGGACTAAAAGGTCTCCGCATTTTGGACATTTTTCTCCTGTTGGTGGATCCCATGTTGCGTAATCACATTTTGGAAAATTTGAACAGCCGTAAAATCTTTTGCCCTTCTTAGAAACTTTTTCTATTATTTCTCCATTTTCACATTCTGGACATTTTACTCCAGTTGTTTTTATAATTGATTTTGTAAAATCGCATTCTGGGAAATTTGTACATCCAATAAATTTTCCATTTCTTCCGTGTTTTTCTGCAAGCGGATGGCCACACTTTGGACATTTTTCATCCAAAATTTTATCTTTTACCTTATAATCTGTCCTATCTTTTGAAACTTGTTTTAAATCTTTTTCAAATCCTTCATAAAAAGATTTTAAAACATCTTTCCAATAAACTTCATCTTGAGCAATTTTATCAAGCTCATCTTCCATTTTTGCTGTGAATTCTACATTTATTATGTCGTCAAAACTTTCTTGTAAAAAATCATTTACTCTTATTCCAAGTTTTGTCGGAAGAATTTTTCTTTGTTCGAATTCAACATAGTTTCTAGAAATAATTGAAGCTATTGTTGATGAATAGGTTGATGGTCTTCCTATTCCATATTCTTCCAAAGTTTTTACAAGACTTGCCTCTGTGTAATTTGCTGGTGGCTTAGTAAAATGTTGGTCTTTTTTAATATCAAGTGCTTTTATAATATCTCCCTTTTTTAAATCTGGTAGGATATTTTCATTTTCTTTTGCATTTGAAACTTTCATAAATCCATCAAACAAGGTTATTTTTCCATTTGTTTTAAAAATTACTCCATTTGAATCAAAAGAAAGAGATGTTGACAAATATTCGTAATCAGTCATCTGACTTGCAACAACTCTTGTCCAAATTAATTTGTAGAGTTTATATTGTTGGTCTGTTAAATATTCTTTTACACTTATTGGATCGTTGTAAATTGAAGTAGGTCTTATTGCCTCGTGAGCATCTTGACTTATTTTTGATTTTTTGGAATAAGAATTTCCTTTTGATGCGTATTTTTCTCCAAATTTTTCCTTAATATATGATAAACTTTCTCCAATAATTTCGTTTGAAAGTCTTGTGGCATCTGTTCTCATATAAGTAATTAGACCGACTCTTCCCTTATCTCCAAGATCAATTCCTTCAAATAATTGTTGGGCAAGAGACATTGTATATTTTGTTGAAAATCCTAATTTATTTGAGGCATCTTGTTGTAAAGTTGAAGTTGTATAAGGCTTTTGTGGCTTTCTTTTCTTTTTTGTTTTTTGAATATCTACAACTTCAAACTTGTCCTTATCAATCCTATTTAGGATTTTTTCTGCCCCATTTTCATTTGAAATTTTCATTTTTTTGGATTTTGACCCATAAAATTCTGATTCAAATTCAATTTTACTTTCTTTGTGCTTGGCTGTAATTGTCCAATATTCTTCAGGAACAAAAGAATCAATTTCTCTTTGCTTATCTACAATTAGTTTTAAAGCAACTGATTGGACTCTTCCTGCAGATAGACCAGATTTTACTCTTTTCCACAAAATTGGAGAAATTTCATAACCTACTATCCTATCCATAATTCTTCTTGCTTGTTGGCTATCTACCAAATTTTGGTCGATTTTTCTTGGATTTTTGATAGCATTTTTTACATTATTTTTTGTTATTTCATGAAATTCTACTCTGTTTAATTCATTTTTATCAAGTCCCAAAAGATATTGCAAATGCCAGCTTATTGCCTCCCCTTCCCTATCAGGGTCTGTTGCAAGATAAACTTTGTCTACGCTTTCTGCTTCTTTTTTTAAGGCATTGATTGTTTTTGCCTTTCCACGAACTTTTATATATTTTGGTTCAAAATCATCTTCTATATCAACTCCAAGTTTTGACTTTGGCAAATCTCTAAGATGCCCATAAGTTGCTCTTACCTTATAATTTGAACCTAGCATCCTAGTGATTGACTTAGCCTTGGTTGGAGATTCTACAATTACTAAATTTTTTGCCATTTAATCCCCTTTACTTACGTATTCATTATTTCCCATATTTTCTATGTAATCATTTAATTCTAAAAATATTAAAATATAATTTACCTCTTCAATCGACATACAAAGATTTTGAGAAATCTCATCTGCATTTGAAGATGGCTTATCGATTATATACTTTACTACATTTAACGTATCTTTATCAAGTCCATCAAGATTTAATTTTGTTTTTTTCTCATTTATATTTTTAAAATCTTCAATTTCATCAATTATATCAGACGCATCAATCACAAGCTTTGAGCCTTCTTGTATTAGTTTATTGCAACCTTTTGAATAAATTGAATTTATATTTCCAGGTAGGCAAAAAACTTCTCTGCCTTGATCCAAAGCAAAATTTGTTGTAATCATAGTTCCAGATTTTTCTTTTGCTTCAATTACACAAACTCCCTTGCTAAGACCTGAAATTATCCTATTTCTTCTTGGAAAATTGTAGGCATTTGGTGGAGTTTCTAAGGGAAATTCTGAAATAATAGCTCCTTTTTCTTCAATTTTTTCGTACAAATATTTATTTGCCTTGGGATAAATTATATCAAGACCTGAGCCAATTACTCCAATAGTTTTAATATTATTTTCAAGACTTACCTTGTGGCTAATTGCATCAATGCCATAGGCAAGACCTGATACAGTCCTAATATTTGTATCCTTAAAACCTTCAACAATTTTTTTGCAGGCCCATTTCCCATAGTCAGTACATTTCCTTGCACCAACAAAGGCTATGGCATTTTTGTCTTCTTTTTCCAAATTACCCTTGTAATAAAAAAGAGCCGGCCTATCATCTATATAGGATAAATTTATCGGATAATTATCATCGTATATGGTAGAAATTTTATAAGGACCATTAAAAACTTTTTGTCTATAAGCTTTAAAATTTTCTAAATTCTTTGAAGAAAATATCTTTTCCTTATTTATCTTAGATAAATTTTCAAAAATTTTCCTATCAAGGTCAAAAAAATTATCCATATCAAGATTTTCGCAAAAATCCAAAATTATTTTGTTTTGTAAATTTATAAAATTAAAATATAATAACAAATCTTTTTTGTCCATCTAATCACCAAAAGCGTTTTTTATGTAATGAATTGTTTTATTTTCAAGATAAACTTCGCACACATCAAAAGAGATCAAAAATTCGCCCAAATCTTTTTCCATTATATAGGCTTGAGCTGTTTTTTTGATTCTTTCTTGTTTATAATAATCTACATCCAAACTTGCAGGCTTAAATTCATCATTTTTTCTAGTTTTAACTTCCACAAAGGTCAAAATATCATCTTTTATTGCAATAATATCAATTTCTCCGTAGTGTTTTAGGAAATTTCTATCCAGAATTTGATAACCTTTTTTCTCCAAATATTTTAAGGCTATTTCTTCCCCAAAATCACCTATTGTTCTTTTTTTACTTTTCATAGAAAAGATAATTGCCTTTCATAAAATTTTCTTAAAAAAGTTTTTCTATGAATTGGACATTCCCCATATTTTTCAAGACCATCGTAGTGTTTTTTTGTTCCATAGCCAGCGTTTGTTTCAAATGAATAATAGGGATAAATTTTTGAGAAATTTTCCATTATTTTATCCCTTCTAACCTTAGCAAGAATTGATGCACATGAAATAGAATATTCATACAAATCGCCCTTTACTATATTTAATTGCTTAATATGAGTATCAATTCTTTCAGCATCAATTAAAACAATTTGAGGTTTTTTTTCAAGGCCTTCAAGAGCATCTTTCATAGCAAGTTTCGTTGCCTCTTTTATATTTATCTTATCAATAAGGATATTATTTGCATAACCAAAAGAAAAAGAGATCGTATCATCAATAATTTTTTGGTAGAGTTCTTTCATTTTCTTTTTTGATAATTTTTTGGAATCTGTGACTCCTTCAATGTGAGAATCCTTTTTCATTATAACTGCACAAGCCACAACAGGTCCTGCCAAAGGACCTCTTCCAACTTCATCAATTCCTGCAATCAATTCATATTTTTCATGAATCTCATTTTTTATTTTATCATTAAATTCAGAATATCTAGGCTTTTTCAATTGTTATCCTTCCAAGTTTTCCACTTCTAAAATCATTAAAAATTAAATTTGCACATCTTGTATAATCAACTTCGCCTTTTCTAATAATTGCCCCTCTTTTTATCCCGATTTCTTCATAAATTTCAAGAGCAGTTTTATTAGAATCTATCTTATACCTTTCTTCTAAATTTTTTGGATAGAATTCTTTCATAAATTCAATAAATTTAAGGCACAATTCCTCAATATTTAAAATTTCATCCTTAATCGCATTTGTAAAAGACAAATTAAGTCCTGTTTGCCCATCAAATTTTGGCCACAAAACACCCGGTGTATCCAAAAGCAAAATATTTTCTTTTGTTTTTATCCATTGTTTTTGTTGAGTAACTCCAGGTCTATTTCCAACCCTTGCTCCCTTTCTTTTGGCTATATTATTAATAAAAGTAGATTTGCCAGAATTTGGAATTCCTACAACCATCATCCTAATATTTTCATTTTCAATATTTTTTTCTTCATTTTTTTTAAATTTTTCTGAAAGAATTTCTTTTGCTATATTATAAATTTCTTTAGTATTTATTTTTTCTTTTGCATTCATCTTTATTGCTTTTATTCCATCATCAGCAAATTTTTTTATCCATTTTTCATTTTCAACTGGATCTGAAAGATCAGTTTTATTCATTATAATAATTCTATCTTTTTTTTCAGTGATTTCTGAAATCAAAGGATTTCTTGAAGATTTTGGAATTCTTGCATCTATTACTTCTAAAACTATATCAACAAGTTTTAAAGAATTTTTAATTTCTTCTTTGGTCTTTTTCATATGACCCGGATACCAATTTATATTCATATATCCTCCTAATCTTTATTTTATATTTTATCACAAATATTTGTGATTTATAAAATAAAACACCTTTGTTATCTAATTAAAAATTTATTTCCTTCATAAAAATTATCAAAAATTTCCAATACCAAGACAGCCTTAAAGATTATTTTTAAAATATGATATAATATTGTAGAAAAAATATAGAAGATAGAAGCTTAATCTGAAGTATATTATGATATTATCCTATGATAATTTTTAAAAAATTAATAGCTGAAAGATAAATAAATTAGACCTACAAAAAGCCATAAACACAACTTTCTACACCATAAAAATATGTCGATATGATAATGTAAGTATGAAAATATAAGAGGATTTGTAGGCATTTTAAGTGTTATATCGCAATTTTTGGAGCATAAAATTGAAAATATTAATGATTGAAGACGACAGCACTATTGCCTTTGCTGTTAAAACTTACTTAAACAAACATAATATTGAAACTATTATTTATAACAATCTTTCTCAGACAGAAAATCTTAATTTTAATGATTTTGATTTAATTCTTCTTGATGCTAATCTCCCAGATGGATCAGGCTTTAATTTTTTAAAGTGGCTGAGGGGATTTTCTGACCTTCCTGTAATAATGCTTACTGTAAAAAATGAAGATGAATATGTTATAAAAGGTCTTTCTCAAGGAGCAGATGACTATATTACAAAACCTTTTTCTCTTCCTGTCCTAAAGGCGAGAATAGACAATGTATTTAGCAGAAAAATAAAAAAGGTTGATGAACTGACTTTTGAAAATTTATCTTTAGATCTTATATCAAAACAAGCTTCGATAGATGGGAAAGATTTAGACCTTAACTTAAAAGAGTTTGCTATATTGGAAATGCTTTTAGAAAACCAAAATATAAATCTATTAAGAGAGCGAATTTCAGATTATGTTTGGGGTTATGATTTTTATGAAGTTAATGACAATACCCTAACTGTCACCATAAAAAGACTCAGATCTAAACTTGGAGATTATGGCAGTAATATAAAAACTCTTAGAGGAATAGGATATAGGTGGGACAATGAATAAAAACAAAAATATTTTACTTGTCTTAATTTTAAATTTGATAATGTCTTTATTTGTAATTTATCTCAATCCAAGATTTGATATTCTAACACTTTTCGGCTTTCTACTAATAAATATAATTCTGTTTCTAATTATTAGAAAATTTGAAAAGAAAAAAGAAATAGATCTAGAAAATAAGATTAATAATATATTTATCCTCCTCCATTCACTTGATATAGACTCAGATAATTACGAAATTATTGACGATGAATTTGGCAAACTCAGAGATGAGATTATTAAAATTATTATAGAAAACAAGAGAATAGCTGAAAATGCTGAAAAAAACAAAGAGATCTTAAGAGAATATACTGAAGACATTGCCCATCAAGTAAAAACTCCATTAACTGGATCTTTATTATTGTTAGAACTATTAGAAGACGAAGAAGATGAATCGGCAAAAGAATATATATCTAGACTTAGGGACAATCTTCTTAGACTTTACAATCTATCTGATATTTTATTAAAACTTGCCGCCCTTGATTCTGGCACAATAGAGATATCAAAAGACAGGATATCAGCTAGAGAGTTAATTGAAGATATCATACAAAGCCTAAAAGATTATTTTATCAATGATAATGTTGAAATTTCACTTTATGGAGATGATTTTAATCTTATATGCGATAAGAAATGGACCTATGAAGCAGCATTTAATGTGATGAAAAATGGTCTAGAAGCAACAGAAGATAGGCATATAGAAATTCACTTAAAAGAAACGAACTTATATAAGAGTATATTTGTGGAAGATTTTTCTAAAGGTTTAGATAGAGAAATATTAGAAAAAGTTTTTAGGCGTTTTTATAAGCTGAATCCAAATTCAAAAGGTTATGGGATTGGGCTTCCTATGGCAAAATCTGTAATGGAAAGACAAAATGGAGAGCTTTTATATCATAAGGGGAAGAAATCAAATTCCTTTGAACTGAGATTTTATAACTGATTTAATTATGGCTGTGTAAATAAAGCACAGTCATTTTTTTCTAGTCACTTTCCAGTCACTTAAGCCTAGTATTATATAGACAAGTTAAGGAGGATACAATATGAATATAGTAAAAACAGTTGATTTAACAAAAACATATAATAGCGGAGTAGAAGTAAATGCCCTTTCAAATGTAAACTTTGAACTAGAAAAAGGAGACCTAGTTGCCATCATTGGAGACAGTGGCTCTGGCAAATCTACTTTACTTCATTTACTAGCAGGAGTAGATACACCAACAAATGGTGATATATTTATTCAAGATAAAAATATTACTAAGTTTAACAAAGACGAAATGACAGTATTTCGCAGAAGAAATATTGGCGTTGTATATCAATTTTTTAATTTGATTCCAAACATCAACGTTCGAAAAAATATTTTACTTCCTCTTTTGTTAGACAATAAAAAGGCAGATGAAGAATATTTAAAGGAAATTTTATCGATACTAGGAATAGAAGGAAAGCTTGATAGGTATCCAAAACAATTATCAGGTGGCGAGCAACAAAGAGTTGCCATTGCCAGAATTTTGATTACAAGACCTGCCATAATCTTAGCAGATGAGCCTACAGGAAATCTCGATAGAAAAAATTCTGAAGAAATCACAGGACTTTTTAGACTCGTAAATAAGAGATTAAATTCTACAATTATGATAATAACTCATGATGAAAAAGTAGCAAATTCTTGTGATAAGGTCTATAGAATGGTAGATGGTAGGTTAAATTTCTTAGGAGATGGAACTTATGAAAATTATTAATGACCTAGCTGATGGAGCTGTAAAAAATAATAAGAAAGACAGTTTTGCTATTAAAATATCAATACTTTTAGCAGTAATGTTATTAGGAACTGTAATTTTTATCTTCAACTCGTTAAAAACTGACAAGTATGAGTATGTAAAGAAAACTTTTGGAGATTATCATGTGAAGATAAGTGAAATCGACCAAGGTTTTTATGATAAATTAAAAAACGATACAGATATAGAAAAAGTTTCTTTCAATAAAATAATAAAAACAGATTTAAATGCAGTTATCTATGAAAATGGAGATCCTGCAAGTCTTTTAGGTTATGATATTAAGAAAGGAAAAAAGCCAGAAAAAGCAAATGAACTTTTAGTTCCAGAGAGATTTTTAATAAAAAATAAAGAATATGATTTGGGTTCTGAAATAAATGTTCGTGATAAAACTTATAAAATAGTTGGTACTTATGAAGATTTTAGTTATTCATTTGAAGAGGCTATGCTTGTAGGTTTATCTGAAAGTGATGATAAAAAAGTCATGTTTGAAAAAAATGGTGGAATAGAAGCGCAGATTTGGTATAAAAATATAAGAGATACTTATACAAAGACTAGGGAAATTTTGTCAGAAATGAATATTGATGAGAACCATGCCCTAGATATTGGGAGAGTATTTTATAATAAAGATATCTTAGAATATAAGATGGTATATCCAAAAGGAATCATTCCACCAAAAAGTGTTGTAAACTCAGCTTTAGAAAAATATGGGATAGCTTTCTTACTTTGCCTACTTTTTGCTTTTATCATTTATGGGGCTTTTAATGTATGGAATAATAGAGATTTAAAAGAAATTGCTCTATTAAAAAGCACTGGGATGACAGATAAGCAGGTCAAAAAATGATTCGAAAGAAAGCGTTTAAACTTTCAACCTTACCAATAGCCTTGGGAACAATCTTATCTTTGGCTTCTGCAAATCTGCTCTTATATTTGATGTGGCTTAATAATTCAATATCCTATAAAAATATGTCTGAAATATTGGGAGAAAGTTTAAAATCGCCAGACTTTCATTTCGTTTATCCAAATCCTATTTCTATAATAATCATTCTCTTATTATCTCTTTTAATGGTGTATTTATCTGCGACAATCCCTGCCAGAAAAAGTGCAAAAATAAAAATTATAGAAGGTTTAAATGGGATTACAGAAAAAAACATTAAATTGGGCAAGTCAAAAATAAATGGACCTATAGAAAAAACTTTAGCAAAAGATTATTACAGGTCTTATCGTTCAACCTATCGAATTATTGTAATTTCCATGGCTCTGTCTGCCTTTGCCTTGACTACAGTTTTAGTAAGTCAGGCATATAGAAGTTTAGAGGAAAAATATAATAACTACCAAAGTCCTTACAATTTTGACTCTAGTATTTATGTAGATGATTTTTTGGATAAAAACTTTGTTCATGATATAGAAGAAGTTGAAGGCATAGACCAATTGCATGTATATCAAAGAGTTGATACAAAATTTTACCTTGGTGATAATAAGGAATTTATTTCTAATGATTTAAATGAAGCTTTAAATAGCGGTAAAATACCAGAAGATAAATTATATTCCAACATATATGCCTTAACAGATGAGGATTTCGAAAAACTTTTAAAAGAAAATAATATTTCGAATGCAAAGTATTTACTACTAAATAAAATTCCAAAAGATAGTACAAGTCCTTATTCTTTTAATGAATATATAAAAATTTCCGATAAGGGATCCGGAGATATTACTTTAAAATATAATGCAAATGGTAAGTCCATGCCTATAAAAATAGATTCAAGTATCGATGAAATGCCCTATAATCTAGAAGCTTATAATGACAATCAAATATCTATCTTTACAAGTGAAAGTGCTATGAAAAAATTTATTGATGAATATGGAATAGATGAAGGCAACCCAGTCTATTATTACTTTGTAAAAATCAAAGCCGATAAAAACAAAGAAAAAGTTTTTGATGATGCCGAAAAAGTGATTTCGACCTATGTTCCAAAATCAGATCATGGAACTTCTACAGAAATTATAAAAGCTGCTATGAATAAAGAACAAATGAGAAATGAAAAACTATTAAATCTTGGCATACAAATCATTCTTATAACAATTGCTCTTTCCAACGCCTACAATAGTTTTAAAGGAAACCTTAGAGCAAGATTCAATGATTTTAAACTCCTATCCACTACAGGCATGACAGAAAAACAAATGGAAAAGATGGTCTTTGGAGAAGGGAAAATATTGTTTAAAAATATTTTCTTAGTCTATATCTTTATGTTCATTATGAGAATTGCACTTAGAGCCTATAGGAGCAACTATGAATTAGGATTTGCGATAAAAGGTCTGATAACAAATATGAATTATGTCCCTCTAATAGTAGTATTTGTATTTATGATTGCAGGAGTTTTATTTGCAATAAAAAGTGGTTTTAAAACAATAAACGAAAAATCAGATAATACTTTCAAGAGTATATAAGAAAAAAGGCTGTGAGCATTTAACTCACAGCCTTTTATCTTGCCACCTAAAGACTCTTTGAATAAGTTTTGCAAAATCCCTAATTCAATGAGCCTTTGGGCCTTTTTATTAATAATTTGTTTTTTCTTTAACTTTTGCAGCCTTACCTTGACGTCCTCTTAGGTAATTTAGTTTTGCACGTCTTACCTTACCACGTCTAACGATTTTGAATGCTTCAAGTCTTGGTGAGTGATATAGGAATGTTCTTTCAACTCCTACACCATAAGAAAGTCTTCTTAGTGTGAAAGTTTTTCCAAGATTTCCTTCATTTATTTTGATTACTACTCCTTCAAAGTCTTGGAGTCTTGTTTTGTCTCCTTCTTTGATTCTGTAGCTTACTCTTACAGTATCTCCAACTCTAAAGTCTGGATTATCTTCACGTAGTTGTTCATTTTCTATTTTTTTGATTAATTCCATCGTGATCCTCCTTGATATATCTATCGTATAAATCTCTTCTTACTCTTTTGGTTTTTTGAAGAGATGATTTCTTTTGCCACTCTTCTACTAATTTATGATTTCCACTATAAAGTTCTTTTGGAACCATATATCCATTAAAATTTCTAGGCTTAGTGTATTCATCATATTGTAGTAGACCATTGTAGTGTGAATCTGTAACTAATGATTCTTTTTTCCCAACAACTCCTCCAATAAATCTTGAAAGAGAATCTATTAATACCATGGCAGGGATTTCGCCACCGGTTAAAACATAATCTCCAATTGAAACTTCATAATCAACATAGTGATTGATAATTCTTGCATCAATTCCTTCGTAATGACCGCAAAGTATTACCAAGTCTTCAAAATCTGCAAATTTGATTGCTAATTTTTGGTTTAGGATTTCTCCTGCTGCAGACATGTAGACTACTTTTGATTTTGAACTTTTATTTGCTATTAGAGCATCATAAATCGGCTGAGGCCTCATAAGCATTCCTGCTGCACCTCCAAAGACTGTATCATCAACCCTGTTGTGTTTGTCCTTGCTATAATCTCTTATATCAACAAGATTAATTTCAATTAGTCCTTTTTCAATTGCCTTTCCTATGACTCCATAGCTTTTTAGAAATTCGAAAGATTCGGGAAAAAGTGTAAGTATAGTTATTTTATTCATAATCTTTGAAGTTTTCCACTTCTATTTTTTTATTTTCTAAGTCAACATTTTTTACTGTAGCATTTAAGGCTGGAAAATAAATTTCTTTTCCGTCTTTTTCTATTACATAGATATCATTTGGATAAACTCCAGTGATGACATCTTTTATAAAACCAAGTTCTTGATTTTTTTCATAAACTTTTAGGCCAATCAAATCAAATAAATAATATTCTCCATCATTTAATTTTTCTAAGTCCTTATCCTCAATAGTAAGTTCGTGTCCAATAAACTTTTCTACCTCATTAATATCATCATATTCCTTGAGTTTTATGATGATACTACCCTTATGCTTAAAAGATGATTCGATTGTAACTAAATTTCCATCAAGTAAAAGTTTTGATCCTTTTTCAAATCTTTTTTCATTGTCTGAATAAGATTTAATTTTTAGATTTCCTTTTATTCCATGGGCTTTAAGTATTTCTGCTACAGTTATTTTCATATTCTTATATTAACCTTAACATCTTCTTTTACTGCACAAGCACGAGCAATAGTTCTAATGGAATTGATAATATTTCCACCCTTTCCTATAACTCTTCCCTTGTCAGCTTCAGCTACGTTAATTTTTATGTTAACTTCTCCGTTGTCTTCTTCTAATATTATTCCTACAGCATCTTTGTCTTCGACAAGTTCTGTAACTATTAGTTTGACTAATTCTTTCATTTTATTATGCTAAAACGTTGTTGTCGTTAAATAATTTTTCAACAATAGAAGTTGGTTTTGCACCGTTTTTGATCCATTGTTTAGCTTTTTCGTTGTCAATTTTAAATTCTTTTGGTTCAGATACTGGATTGTATGTTCCGATTTCTTCGATGAATTTTCCATCTCTTGGACTTCTAGAATCTGCTACAACTACTCTGTAAAATGGTCTTTTCTTTTGTCCCATTCTTTTTAATCTAATTTTAACTGCCATCATAACCTCCGTATTTTTTTAGAAGAAAGGCATATTGAATTTTCTTTTGCCTTTTCTTCCCTTTTTCATATTAGTAAATTGTTTCATCATTTTCTTTAGTTCTTTGAATTGCTTTAATAATTTATTTAATTCATTCATATCAACCCCAGAGCCTTTGGCAATTCTTTCCTTACGACTTTTGCCAATTATCTCAGGTTTTTCTCTTTCTTCTTTTGTCATAGAAGATATTAAAGCTTCAATCCTTACAAATCCTTTTTCATCAACATTTACATTTTTTAGCATTTTGTTGTTTACTCCAGGAATCATAGCAAGTAAATCTTCAAGCGGTCCCATATTTCTTATTTGATTTATTTGTTCAACAAAATCATCAAGAGTATAGGATTGGTTTCGCATTTTTTCTTCAAGCTCTCTTGCATCTTTCAAAGAAACTTGCTTTTCTGCCTTTTCAATTAGGGATAAGACATCTCCCATACCAAGAATTCTTGATGCCATCCTGTCTGGATGAAAGGCTTCAAGATCATCAAGCTTTTCACCTGTACCAATAAATTTAATTGGTTTTCCTACAACTTGTCTAATTGAAAGGGCTGCTCCACCTCTTGCATCTCCGTCAAGTTTTGTTAGAATAACACCAGTAATGTCAAGATATTCATCAAATGTTTTTGCAACATTCACAGATTCTTGTCCAACCATAGCATCAACTACCAAAAGTATCTCGTCAGGTTTTACAACTTTTTTAATATTTTTAAGCTCATCCATCAAATCTTCATCGATTTGAAGTCGTCCAGCCGTATCCATTATAACAACATCATTGTTATTTCTTCTAGCATATTCTTTTGCTTCATTTGCAGTTTGTACAGGATCTTGCTTTCCCTTTTCAAAAACTTCAACCTCAGCTTGTTTGCCCACAACTTTCAATTGTTCAATTGCCGCAGGTCTGTAAACATCAAGAGCTACTAAAAGAGGATTTCTGCCTTCCTTTTTTAATTTCCTGACAAGTTTTCCAGAGTGAGTTGTCTTACCTGAACCTTGCAAACCTACCATCAACACAACGTGAGGAGTAGATCCCTTTAGCTCAAGTTTAGAATTTTCCTTACCCATAAGATTTGTAAGTTCTTCATTTACAATCTTAATTACAGTTTGACCTGGAGTAAGAGATTCCATGACATCTTGACCCATAGCTCTTTCTTTTATTTTTTTGACAAACTCCTTAACTACTTTGTAATTAACGTCAGCCTCAAGCAAAGAAAGTTTTATTTCTCTGGCTACATTGTCGATGTCTTTTTCGCTTAATTTTCCTTTTCCTGTAAGTTTTCCTAAAGATTCTTGTAACTTCTCAGAAAGATTTGAAAAAATCATATTTTCACATCCTAAATTTTATTTATCATTTCATCGATCATATCCATAGCTTCACTTTGATTTGAACTTTCGATCAACTCTCTTAACAAAGACAAATCTTCTCTTAATTGATTTTTTTTCTTTATTAAAGAAAGCTCATTTTCAAACTCAAATAACTTGTCAACAGACCTTTGAATCATATCAGAAATTGCCTGTTTTGATTTATTGTTATTTTCTGCTATCTCGTTTAATGATAAATCTTCATTGTAATAACAATTTATGACATCTTTTTGTTTTTCATTCAAAAGAGAGCCATAAGTGTCAAACAATCTTGCAACTTGTACTAATTTTTCCATATTCTCACCCGTCAAGTATTTTTCTTGACCTATAAAGTATACTAGCAATTCAATCTAATGTCAAGACTTTTTCTTGACTATTTTTTTCTTGAATTTTCAATCTTAAATAAAATTTTTTCAAGCAAAAATCAATTTTAAATTTGAAAATATTTTTAATTCTAAAAATTTTCAAAATATTTTAAAATTGAAAATAAAAAATTCCAAAAGCTTTGATAAAACCTCAAGCACGAATATCTGACTGCAAAAATTATTGATTTTTAAATTTTAAAATTCAAATCAAAACAATTATTTCCGTATGATATTCTTCGCATGAGTATTTTTATAATTTGTCAAAAGTCTGACGCTCTATTTATTTTTATAAATTTTATTTTGTACAATTATTTTTTATTATTATTTTCAAAAAAAAACAATATTTTGATATTCAAAGAAAAAAATTTTTGTTATCATATTGATGATAATGATTATTATTACGAATTATTTTCTTTGAATTTTTATTTTAAATTTGCTTTTTTAAATTTTTTATTTAAATGATTTGAAATTTAAAAAAATTACTATTCAAATGAAAATCAAATAATCATTATTTATTAAATTATAATTTAATAGAAAAAATTTAACATTATGGAGGTTTAAATTTTGAAAAAGAATAAAAAATTCGCTACTGCCCTAATTTTGGCTATGGGCTTGGGGGTTGTTAATCCCGTTTATAATTCTTACGCATCTAATAATGATGAAAATATGGTAGAATATAGAGAAAATTCTACTGGCTTTGCTGATAATTTAAATGAAAAAAATCTTGAAAATGAACTTAGTAAGGCACAAAAAGAATTAGATCTTGCAAAGGAAAATTTAAAAGCTAAAGAAAATGAAAAAATAGAACTTGATAAAAAAGTTTTATCTTTACAAAATGAACTTAATAAAGCCAATGAAAATAAGAAAAAAGCTGATAATGATTTTATTTCTGCTTACAAAAAACAAAGTGAGGCAAGTGACGAATATATAAATCTTAGCGAAAAAAAGAATAAACAAGTTGAGGCTGACAAAAATTTAGCCAAAGCAAAAGAAGAACTTAATATCGCTAAAAATCAACAAGAAAAAGCAAAAGAGAATTTAAATTTAGCTCAAAAAAATGCTGACGAAAAGAAAAAAGCCCTAGACTTGGCAAATAATAAGCTTGATGAGGCTAAGAAAAATGAGAAAGCTCAAGAAGATATTTATGAGAATCAAGCAAAGAAAAAAGCAAGTGATGCCTTGGAGAAAAAAGATAAGGCAAAAAAAGATTTAGACCAAGCGCAAAAAAATTCTGACGATTATTTGGAAAATGAAAAAGAAGATTTGACAGAAAAAAATCAAAATTATGATAATTTAAAATCAAAAGTTGATGATTCACGCAATTCTTTAAATTCTCAAAATGAAGATTTGGATAAACTCTATGCGTCTATTAAAAATTATGAAAAAGACAAGACTGATATAAGCGATAAAAAGTCAGAACTTAAACAAAATTTGCTAGAAGCCAAAGAAAATATTAAATGGCTTCAGCCGAATAGTGATGGGTATAAGGCAAAACAAAATGAAATTGATGATTTAAATAAGCAAATAGAAGAAATTGATAAAATTTGCAAAAAAATTACCGAAGATTACAAAAATTTATATAAAGAGGCTGAAAAAGAATTTGACATATTTAGAAATTATAATACTAATTTCAATGATCTCAAAGAAAATATCAAAGAAAAAAGCCAAGCAAATGCCAAAAATATTGTAATACAAGAAATTTTAGATGGAAAATTAAACAAGGATAATCTAGAAGAAAAAGCTAAAGCTGCAAATAATAAATTAGGTGACTTGTATTTAAAAAGAAATGGCAAAGGACATGATTACGAAATGATTAATGATGAATTCCACAAGGCTTGGATGAATTTATCACATGCATGTGAAGTTTTGCAAGAGCAAAAAAATATTGCTTACGATTCAAGTAGAGATGAGATTTTCAAAAAAGAAGCCAAAAAACTTATAAAAAAATATTCCGAAGAATTTGAAAATAATCTTGCAATATTAAAGGAAAAACTTCCTCTATTAAAAGAGAAAGCTGATATTTATTTAGAGTCTTTGGAAGAAGTTGAACAAGCAGAAGCTTATGCAAAAGCTTTAGAAAGTGCAAATATTTTGCTTGAACAAGTAGATAAAAATAAAGAAAATCTTAAAAATTTAACCGATTCTTTCAACCAAGCTAATGCCCAATACGAACAAGCACAAAAAGAATTAGAAGAAGCAAAAAATCTCCTAGATTCTAAGAAAAAAGAAATTGAAGCAAATAAAAATTTGATAGCAAAGGCAAACGAAGACCTAAACACAGCCAGCGAAAATTTGAATAAAACAAAAATCCAAAAAGATCAAGCTGACAAAAAGGTCAAAGAACTTGAAGATTTGATAAAAAATCTTACAAATAATTTGCCAGAAAAAATAGACGATGAAAAAATAAATGAAGCTAAGGAAAAATATAATAAAGCAAAAAACGAAGCTCAAAAAGCTCAAGAAATGCTTGAAAAAGCACAAAAAGAAGAAGATGAAATCAAAGCTAGACTTAATAAAGCACATGATGAAAAAACACAATTGCAAAAAGATATAGACAAGGCAAAAGATAACCTTGATTTAGCAAAAGATAATCTTAAAAATAAAAAAGACGCCCTAAGCTTACAAAAAGAAAAAGAATCTATCCAAAAAGCAAAAGCGTCGCTTGAAAATTTATTAAAAACTAGCAAGAAAATAAATGATAAAAATTTAAATAAGGTAATTGAAGAAATAGAAAAAGCTCTTAAAGGCGAAAATCTAACAATAAATGATATTCTTTCATTAAATAACAAATTAACCGACGCCTTAAATAATGTAAAATCAAAACCAAACGATCAAACCCATACATCAAATAATCCTAGTGACAAGGAAAAAAATAAAAATCATCCAGACGAAAAAAATAAAAAACAAGAAGATAAAAACAAAAGAAAGACTCAAGGAATAACCTCTCCAAAAACAGGAATTGAAAGCCTATCCTTTGCAGGAACTTCCTTGGCACTTTCCCTATCAGCTCTTTTTGCTTTAAAAAAGAAAAGAAAATAAACTCACAAACTCTTTAATATATTTTTAAAAAATGAGTATCAACCAAGGTCTTAAAGGCAAGGTTGATGCTCATTTTTACATATTTTAAATACTAAATTTTATTTCTAGCCTAAGTAAAATTAAGTAAAGCTCCATTTTTAAAAATGAACAAATAATGATACACAAAATTATTTACACATCCAAAAGTGTATTAGAATAATTTTAAATCATGTATCTATTAAAAAATTTAAATTTATTTTGTGTGATGTTATAATGTCTATATGAAAGGAGTAAATTAATTTATGAAAATAAATAAAAAAATATATTTTATAATTATTCCTATTTTTATTCTTTTTGGTTTAAATATAAAAAATAAATATGATGAAAAAAATGTAAAGATTCCAAAAGTAGATAATATTAATAACATAACTCTTATTAATGTTGTTGATGATAAAGGAGTCGAAAAAAATACTATTTATAAAAAGAAGGATATAAATAGATTTCTAAAGTTATTAAAAAATTCAAAAAGAATAAATAAAGAAAGTACTTCTTCTTTTCCCAATAAAGATAAATTTACTGTAATTGCTTTTAAAATGTCAAATGGAGGATATATCAAGCATTCAATTTATGAAGAAAATAATTATGTTTATTATGAAGAGCCATTCTATGGTATTTTCGAATTAAATCCTAATATTAAAAATTCAATTACTTTATTAGACATGTTTATAAAAAATGACAATAAAAAAGATATATCAATAGACATAAAAAACATTGAACAAAATGATTTTTAGAGAGACTGTGTAAAATTTTTTCAATTATTTTTTCGGATATTATTTTTTTACAATAATTTTTATAAAAAATGAGTATAAACCAAAGTCAAAAAGACAAGGTTTATACTCATTTTTTCATTTTTAACTTTTTAAAATATTGAATTTTATTATTTTCTTTTGCTTTTAAATAAGCCTAGGCTTGATGCTCCTAATAAGCCCAAAATTGCTGAAAGGCTACCAACTCCAGTTTGAACATTTTCTCCAGCATTATTTACTTTCTTGCCTGTATTTACTGTGTTTGCTGTATTTGTTGTGCCTGTTTTTTTATTTTTTCTGTTAGGATTTTTTTTGCTAGGATTTTGTGGTTTTTGATTTGCCATATCATCTATAATTTTTACTAATTCTGAATCATAAGCATCGCCTCCAATCTTCATTGACAAAATACTTCTAGCAAAATATTCTTTATTATAACCAAGTATTTTTCCCATTTCTTCCCAAGTTGTAGCTTTAGGTAGTTTTTCATATTGGAGTTTCATCTTCCTGAGTATTTCCTCATTAGGACCCATCTCATTACGTTCCTCATTATAAATTTCAAATCTTAAAAAGTCTAATTCTGCTCCTTTACTTTTTTCAAATGCACCTTTTTCATTTAAAAGTTCACTCATTTTATATTCTTTAGGTTTTACTTTCTTTTCGTCTTTTGGTTTTTCTTCATTATCATTTGGATTTTCTGTTTTGTCATCTGGCTTTTCTGTTTCGCCGTCTGGTTTTTCT
>NZ_KV808706.1:0-9439 GCF_001812365.1 Anaerococcus sp. HMSC065G05 | reverse complement strand
TGTTTCGACGTCTGGTTTTTCTGTTTCGCCATCTGGTTTTTTTGTTTCACCATCTGGTTTTTCTGTTTCGACGTCTGGTTTTTCTGTTTCGCCGTCTGGTTTTTCTGTTTCGCCGTCTGGTTTTTCTGTTTCACCGTCTGGTTTTTCTGTTTCGCCTTCCGGCTTTTCTGTTTCGCCGTCTGGTTTTTCTGCGTCGCCTTTTTTTACTGGAGCTTTCTTTATAGTGATTTTTTCATTTACAACAGCTGAATTTTCTTCTGTTTTTACTTTTTCACTAGTTTTAACTGGCTCTTTTAAGGCATTTTCTACTGATTTTTCTTCATTTGCTTTTGCATTAGGAATTAATAAGCTTACTCCTAGTGCCAAGGCTAGACTAGCGCTTATAATTTTCTTATTTTTGTTCATAAATTTTCTCCTTTTATTTATTTTTTTAAATATTCTTTCACTAAACATTATATATATATATATATATATATATTGTCAAATATTTTAAATATTTATCCATAAAATTAAATTCGAAAATTTCGAAACTATTTCCAATAAAAAACATGGGTAAATTTATCAATTTTACCCATGTTTTTGGTTTTTTATGGTCTTAGCCAATCTGGCAATTGTTGACCTTCTTTTTCTTCTTTACTGTCTTCTTTTTTTGGATTTGCTTCTTTAAATTCTTCGACGTTTGATGAATCCATTGTAAATTTGAAATCTATTTCTTTTTTCTCGCCTGCTCTTACAATTTGAATTTTGCAAGTATCCCCTACGCTATAATTTAATAGAATCTTTTTTAAGTTAGACATATCTTTTACTTTTTGTCCATCTATTCCTGTAATTATATCGCCTTTTCTAAAATAATTTTTCGCATCGTCTGAGATTGATTGTACAAATACTCCGTCTTCACTTCCTACGTTTTTGCTATCTATATTATTGTATTGTAAAAGTAAATCCAAATTTATTCCTGTAATTCCCAAATATACTGAATTAAATTTACCGTTTTTAGCTATTTCTTTTATAACTTTTTTTGCCAAATTTACTGGAATTGCAAATCCTATTCCATCAGAATTTCCTGCTTTTGCTGTATTAATTCCTATAAGTTGTCCTTTTGAATTTAGCAAAGCTCCTCCAGAGTTTCCGGAATTTATTGCAGCGTCTGTTTGCATTAATCCATCCATTTGTGCTCCATTTTGGAATGAAACTGTCCTATCAAGTCCTGAAATTATTCCGCTTGTAACTGTTGATTGTAATTGAAGTCCTAATGGATTACCTATTGCTACTGATTTATCTCCTACTTTTACTGTATCGCTATCGCCTAAGTCGATTGGTTTTAAATTATTTGCCTCAACTTTTATAACTGCAAGGTCCAAGGTTGTATCATTCCAAACAAGTTTTGCTTTTTTTGTTTTATTATTTGAAAATAAAACATTGATTTCGCTTGCATCTCCATTGCCTACAACGTGTGAATTTGTCAAAATATATCCGTCTTTTGTAACGATTGAGCCTGAGCCTACTCCTTCAACATAGCCTGTTTGTTGACCCAAAATTGTATTTTGTGTAGTTTTTGTTTTTGTTGTAATTCCTACAACAGAATCTATACTTTTTTCGACAACTGCTCTTTCCATTGTCATCTCATCGTTTGTTGTTATATTTACTACATTATTTTTTTTGGTATTTGAATTTGTATTAGCTTCTTTTTTATTATTATCTGATGTTTTTAATGAGCTACCCAAAAGTGAAAAAACTAAAAATCCACCCAAAACAGCTCCTATAAGTCCTGAAAGAAAATTAGAAAATCCACCAGAACCACGATTTCTTCTAGCCATCTATTCCTCCTTATTATTCTTTCCTATATTATTATATAAAAAATTGTAAATAATATGTTATAGATAAGTAGAAATTTGATTTTGTAAATTTCTTTAAATGATTTTTCTAAAATTATTTTTAATTTTTTATAATTAATTTCTTATTTATTTTTCTTTTAAATAAAAAACAAACCCAGAAAAATCTGAGTTTGTTAGTTTTGTTTTTATTACATTACAGCCATTGCAATTGATAAAATTACAATATTTGCAATCATTACTATAAAGAATGGTTTCTTTACCCATTTCAAATATGTTGAATATTCTACTCTTGCTGCTGCAAGTCCACCCATTACAACTCCTGATGTTGGTGTAACAAAGTTTACAAGTCCACAAGCGCCACAGAAAATCATGATCATTATGTTAGGGTCATATCCTAATTGATGAGCAAGAGATCCCATGATTGGAATTGATAATGCTGCAAGTCCTGATGTTGATGGTACTAAGAATGATAATAACATGTAAATCAAGTATGCAAGTGGTGCGAATACAAATGGAGAAACTCCTCTTAGCAATTTAGCTGAATTTTGTAGGATGAAGAAATCTAAGTGAGTAGAGCTCATTACTACTGTAATTCCTCTTGCTACTGCTATGATTAAACCTACTGATAATAAATCAGCAGCTCCTGCGATAAATCCATCTACAAATTCTTTTTCGCCAATTTTTGCAACTATAGCTATTACTATACTAGATAAGGTAAATAGTGCTGCTAAGTCTTTGAAGTACCAATATCCTAATGGAGATCCTGTCAAGAAATCTGACCAACCAAATGCTTTCAAATAAGCTTCTTCGTCTCCGTGGAAATTGATGTCTACATAAGAAATTAATGATATAATCATTATTGCAAATGTTATAGCAAAAACTGTTAATACAGCTTTGTGTGTTCCAGTAAATTCTAATTCTTCTCCGTTATCGTTAGAGAAATATTCTTCCATAGCGTTTTTTTCATCAGCGCTTAGAATGGAAGATTCTTTGTTTTCTAATAATTTTTTAGCATAATTCAATACAAATTTTATAACGATTAAATCTGTTGATAACCAAAGGATAACGCCTATAATCATTACTGTTGTTGCATTAGATTTTATACCAACTGATTCCAATGCTCCCATAGCTGCTGATGTAGCGAATGGGTTGATTGTAGAACCTAGTACTCCGGCTCCAGCTCCAAGTAGAACTGTTCCTACTGCTACCATTGTATCAAGTCCAGCTGCTACCATTGCTGCTGTGATTAATGGATAAAAACCAATTGTTTCTTCTGCCATTCCGTATGTTGATCCACCAACTGAGAATAGGAACATTAATACTGCAATTAGTCTTCCTTCTTTACCTTTGTTTTTTCTTACTAAGGAACGAATTCCTGCTTCCATAGCACCAGTACTCATTACTATACCGATGAATCCACCAATACATAAAATAAATATAATTAGATCTGCGGCATCCATAAATCCATTTGGAATAGCCATAATAAAGTCACTTAAACTAGCACTTTGTACAGTAACTGTTTCTCCAGCTTTAACTGCATTTATAAGATCTTCATATTTGCCTGGGTCTAATGATTTTATAATATCTGAATCGATTGCTTGACCATTAGCTAATAAAGTTATTAAACATACAGCAGCTAGAACTATCATCAAGATAGAAAATGCACTTAGTGATTTTTTCTTACCTTTTTTCATAGTATTCTCCTATTTTTTTATTATAGTACCTGTCTTTCCTTCTAATGCTTCAGCTGCTTTTTCTAAAGATGTAATTAGTGCAAGACCTTGTTCTGATTTTTCAACAAATTCTAAACAAGCTTCTACTTTTGGTAACATTGAACCAGGAGCAAAGTGTCCTTCTTCAATATATTTTTTAGCTTCATTAACAGTCATTTCTTTGATTTCTTCTTGATTTGGTTTGTTGAAATTGATCATAACTCTATCAACTGCTGTTAATATTACTAACATATCAGCATTTAATTCTTTTGCTAATAATGCAGATGATCTATCTTTATCTATTACAGCTGGCACACCTTGTAATCCTTCTTCTGTATCTATTACCGGTACACCACCTCCACCAACTGTTATTACTATATTACCATTTGAAACCAAATTTTCCACAACGTTTATTTCAATGATTTCTTTAGGTATTGGGCTTGCTACAACTCTTCTGTATCCCCTACCTGCATCTTCTACGTATTCGTAGCCGTTTTCTTCGTGTTTAGCTTCAGCTTCTTCTTTTGTTAAGAAACTTCCTATTGGTTTAGTTGGTTTGTTGAAAGCTTCATCATCTTTGTCAACTAAAACTTGTGTAACAACGCAAGCTATTTCGGAATCTTTGCCTCTGTTTTTTAATTCATTTCTTATTGATTGTGATAAATGATAACCAATATATCCTTGGCTCATTGCGCCACATTCTGGAAATGGCATTTCAGGTGTATTGCCACCTTTGTTTGCTGAAAATTCCATTGCGTTATTTATCATTCCTACTTGTGGACCATTTCCGTGTCCTACTGCTACATCGTAGTTTTCTGATAAATCTACTATTGTTTTAGCTGTCTTTTTTACTAATTCTAATTGCTCTTGAGGGGTATTGCCTAAAGCATTACCCCCGAGAGCGATAACTAATCTTTTTTTTGTCATCTATTAAATATATCCGTTTCTATTTTTATTTTTTCTATTTTAATGTTGCATACATAATTGCTTTGATTGTATGCATTCTGTTTTCTGCTTGATCAAATACTTTACTTTGTTTTCCTAGGAATACTTCGTCTTTTACTTCCATTCCATCAAGGTCATATTTGTCTCCGAATTTTTCGTTTACATCTATACCTGTTGTTGTATGAAGATCGTGGAATGATGGTAGGCAGTGTAAGAAGATTGCATCATCATCTGCTAAATCCATAACTTTTTGGTTTACTTGGAATGGATGAAGTAATTCAATTCTCTTTTCCCATACTTCTTTTGGTTCTCCCATTGATACCCAAATATCTGTATATACTGCGTGAGCACCTTTTGCTGCTTCTTCTACGTTTTCTGTAAATTCTACTTTTGATCCGTGAACTTTTGCAAATTCTTTTGCTTCTGCAATTAATTTTTCATCTGCCCATAATTCTTTTGGACCGCAACCTGTGTAGTTGATTCCAAGTTTAGCACATGCTACCATTAATGAGTTACTTACGTTATTTCTGCAGTCGCCCATGAATACAAAGTTTAATCCTTTAAGGTATCCAAAGTTTTCTTTGATTGTAAGCATATCAGCAATCATTTGTGTTGGGTGGAAATCATCTGTAAGACCATTCCATACTGGAACTCCTGAATATTTAGCTAATTTTTCTACTAATTCTTGGTCAAATCCTCTGTATTCGATTCCATCATAAAATCTTCCCAATACTTTTGCTGTATCTTCGATTGATTCTTTGTGTCCCATTTGGCTTGAACCTGGATCAAGGTATGTTACTCCCATTCCTAAGTCCATTCCTGCTACTTCAAATGAACAACGTGTTCTTGTTGAAGTTTTTTCGAATAATAATACTATATTTTTTCCTTCTAGATATCTGTGTGGTGTTCTTGTTAATTTTAATTTTTTAAATTGTTCACCTAGATCTATTAGGTATTTGATTTCATCTTCTGTTAGGAATTTTAATCCTAGTATACTTTGTCCTTGTAAATTTACTGGCATATTATTTTCTCCTTATTTTTGTTTTTCAATATTAATTTTATTTTGCGACTAACTTACTTCTTATAGTTCTCTTTCTAATGGCATTGACATACATCTTGGACCACCACGACCTACTGTTAGGTTTGATGCATCTAATTCTAATACTTCAATACCTTCTTTTCTTAGTACTTCGTTTGTTACTGTATTTCTCTTGTAAACTAAAACTTTTCCTGGAGCAAGTGTTAATGTGTTTGAACCATCATTCCATTGTTCTCTTTCTGCAGCTATTGGGTCTCCACCACCACATGGGATTAGACGTACTTTTTCGATTCCTAGTGCTTTTGCTAAGATTTCGTCTAATTTTCCTGAAGCTGTTTCAATGTGTAAATCATTGTTTGCTTCATCTTTTGTTATGATTTTAACTTCCATTTCTTTGATTATAGCTGGATGGTATGTGAATGCATCATAATCGATTTGTGTAAATACTGTATCTAAGTGCATGAAGGCTCTGTTTTCATCGATTTTTAATGCGTAGATTTTTTCAATCTTGTTTTCATTTTCTCCAAAGAATAATTTTTTAGCTAATACTTTGATTGCTTCATATTGTGTTCTTTGTGAAATACCAATTAATAGTGTAGTTTCATTTCCGTTGAATGTATCTCCACCTTCTATATGGTATTCGTTATCTCTACCATAAAGATTTGGAACATTTCCTTTGTATTCTGGATGGAATCTAAAGATATAATCACAGTAGATTGTTTCTCTATTTCTTGTTACAGAATACATTCTATTGATAACTGCACCGTTTCCTACTGATGCAAATGGATCTCTTGTAAAGTATAGGTTTGGCATTGGGTTAATTGCAAGATATGATTTTCCTACAACCATTTCATGAAGATCTTCTTCTGTGAAAAGTCCTAGTTCTTTTAATGTTAAACCAGCCATTGTTTTTTCAACAAATTCTTTTGTATCTTCAATTTTTTCTAAATATTCTTTAGCTTTTGCAAGGATTTCTTTATCTTCACATCCTGTTTCACTTAAATATTGTTCTAAGAAAGTTTCTCTTAAACCTTCGTTAGCATCTAGTGTTTCAGCCATTAAATCTTCAAGATAAACAACTTCTACTCCATTATCTCTCATGATATTTGTAAATCTATCATGCTCTTCTTGAGCTGATGCTAGATCTGGAATATCATCGAATAATAGTTCTTCAAGAGTTGATGGAGTTAAATTTAATAATTCATCTCCTGGTCTGTGAACCAAAACTCTTTTTAGTGGTTTAATCTCGCTTGTTACTTGAATCTTTTTCATAATTCCTCCTAAAATATATATAAATAGAGTGTATCTCTTTACTTGAATAAAGTTTCGTTTTGAATTTTTCATTCAAGATAAATTTTAGAGCCACTCATATCGTTTACATCAATAGTATACTCTAACCGTTTCATTTTTACACGACAAATTTCGGATAGTTTATTGTAAATTATATTCAAATGAAAATGTTTTTATAAGTGTTTTTATGAAAAATTATTAATAAATGGCTAAAAATTAGTAAATTAGCTTAAAATATTATATAATATAAGTATATATCAAACTAAAATTAAAGAGGTTATTTATGGTTATAAGTAATATACAAACCAAAATTTCTGCAATTTCAGATTTATCAAAAATATGTAATTTTGAAGTAGAATTTCAAGACAGTTCTACCACAACTTTAATTCACAGTACAGCAAGACTTCTCTTGTTCAAAAAAGGCAAGGGGAAATTTATGATAAACGGGGTTGAGTATCTAATCGAAAAAAATACCATGATTTCTATTCTGCCTTGGGATATTACAACTATCACTGATGTTACAGAAGATTTGGAATTTTACAAAATCGTATACAATTTTCAAATTATAAATGACGATTTGAAAAATATTTGTAATTTTAGGAAAAATCAAATTAATTCTATAGAAGTTTTGTCAAAAAATCCTATAAAAATTCTTGATAGCAAGGCTTTTCATGATATGAAAAATTCTTTTATTGAAATCAAAGATGAAGTTGGAAATGACTCTTTCCAAGAAGAAATTGATGAAAAACCATATTCTGATGAATATCTTATTTCATCAATTATAAGAATTTTAATTAAATTTTTAAGATTTGAAAACAAAAATGAAATAAGTACCAAGGCAAATTATGAACATCAAATTCAAATTAATCAAATTCTTAGGTATATGTATTCCCACATGAGCGAAAAGTTAACACTTGACAGGCTTGCCTCTACATTTTTCATTAGCAAATCAGGTCTTACAAAATATTTAGAAGAAAATATTGGCTTTACATTTTCAGAATTATTAAATAGAATTAGATTTTCAAAAGCAATCGACTTACTAATGTTTTCTGAAAAAAGTCTAAATGAAATTGCAAAACGCGTTGGCTATACAGACTCATCACACTTTACGAAAATATTTGAAAATACTGAAGGAATCAATCCTGGCGAATTTAGAAATTATTACAATATTAAACAAGTCAGTCTCAAACAATCTGAGGCAAAACTTCTTGATAGTGTTATAAATTATGAAATCAAAAACTATACTGACACAGATCTTACAATTGGAAAAGTAGCCAAAGAATTTGGCATTTCAACATCTGAAGTAAACAGATTAATTTATTTCCAATTTGAAAAAAATTTCTACGAATATTTAGATTTTCTTAGGATTTCAAAAGCATGTGAAATGTTAAAAACAACAGATTTAAAAATAATAGATATAGCAATGAAAGTCGGGTATAATTCAACAAGAACTTTCCAAAGAGCCTTTAGCAGAATAATTGGCGTATCTCCTAATAAATTTAGGACAACAATAAACTACCAAGACTCTGAAGGAAATATAATATAGTAGGAAAAAAGAAAAGGAGAAAATTATGAAATTTATAGCAAGCGAATCTTTTTGGGATTTATTCCCTGAAGCAGAAATAGGACTTATCCTATTTAAAGACATAAAAATGGAAGAAAAATCAAATAGAGAAATAAGAGACGAACTTGATAATGCAAACGAAAAAGCCCTAGATTATCTTAAAAAACCAGTATTTAGCGAAAATCCAGTAATAAAAGTGTGGAGAGATGCCTTTAAATTATTCAAAACAAAAAAAGGAGCACGCTGTTCAATAGAAGCCCTATTAAAAAGAGTTGTAAAAGACAAAGACGTTGGAAGTATCAATCCCCTAGTTGACATTTACAATGCTGCATCATTAAATTATGCTCTACCATGCGGAGCTGAAGATATAGACAAATTTGTAGGCGATGTAAAACTTGAAATTACAGAAGGAAATGACCCTTTCCAAGCCATAGGAGATGACAAAAATTCACCAACTCTTGAAGGAGAATTATGTTACAGAGATGAAAAAGGAGCAATTTGTAGGTGTTTTAATTGGAGAGATTGCCAAAGAACAATGATAACAGAAGATACAAAAAATGCAATACTTTTTATGGAGAACATAGATCCAGATAGAAAAGACGATTTGAAAGAAGCAATAAACTATCTAGCAGAAAATTTAGAAAAATATTTGGAAGGAAAAGTAGAAATTCACTTTTTAACAAAAGATAATCCAAGCATAGAAATCAAATAGAAAAAAATATCTGTTGCAAAATAAAAATAATCAATAATAAGAGAAATTCAAAATTTCAAAGACTTAATATTGATTATAAAAAAATTTTGCAACAGTTTTTTTATGCAAAGTTACAAAAAATAAATCAACGCATATAAAGATAAATACAAAATAAATTGGGAAAAATAAAAAAGCAATAAAAAAGACCTCTAGCAAAACTAAAGATCCAAAATTCTGGCGCGGCATTGAGGATTCGAACCCCAGGCCTACTGGTCCGTAGCCAGTCGCTCTATCCAACTGAGCTAATACCGCTCAATATTTTTTATAAAAATATTGGCGCGCCTGAGAGGAGTCGAACCTCTG
>NZ_KV808705.1:79755-81633 GCF_001812365.1 Anaerococcus sp. HMSC065G05 | reverse complement strand
ACACAGAAAAGGCACTTGCAGTATGCACTACATCAAAGTAAAGACAGTGAATGAAATTCTCTTGAAATCAATTAAAGAAATCACAGACTTTGCCAAAGAAGATAAACAAGAATTTCTAAAAGTGATGAACAAATTGTCCGATGAAAAAAGAGAAGAAAAGTATCAAGGGGATAAAGAAAAGTTAGAGAAACTGTCATCAAGAAATGCAGAATTAACAACCCTTATTACAAAGCTATATGAAGACCACGCACTTGGAAAAATTCCTGTAAAACACTTTGATAGATTATTTAATACCTATGATACGGAGCAACAAGACTTAGAAAATCAAATACAGTATTTTGAAGATGAAATAGAAAGTTATCATCAGAGAAAAGTTGATACTGATAAATTCTTAAAGATGATAGAAAAATATACCGATATTGAAGAACTGACAGTACCAATGATAAATGAGTATATAGAAAAAGTTGTAGTCCATGAAGCAACAGGAGGAAGAAAAGGCAAGGAGAGAAAACAACAGGTCGATGTGTATTTTAACTTTATAGGGAACTGTCAAATTCCACAGAAAGCTGATATGGAAAAAGCACCTTAAAAATGCTATAATATTTAGTAATTTAGACAATAAAAATATAAATAGGAGGTAGAATATCGCTGAAAATTGGACAGCATTATTAGATAAATACATTAACAAACTTATTAGTCCCGATGGGAGACAAACCTACGAAAGTAAAGATGAGTTAGTTAATCTTATGCTTAAATTAGCTGAATTGAAAAAAAGCGATAAGGTAATGGATATAGGTTGTGGTTGGGGAAATTTTTCAAAGGTATGTAGTAATTTTTCAGATGAAGTTATTGGTATTGAGCCAAATGCAGATAATTTACAGGAAGCTATAAATCGTAGTAATGGAAATGTAAAATATATTCAAGGAAGTTTTGAAGCATTAAATTGCAATCAAAGCGTTAATAAAGTTATTAGTATGTTAGCATTCCATCAAGTGCCATGGGATTATAAAGAAAAGTCGTTAGAAAATATTTCAGAGATACTTACAACGGATGGTTATTTTTATTTGTGCGATACCATGCTTTTATTTGACGCAGAAAAGGATACCGAATTATTTAATAAGGTATATAGATTTTTATTAAAAGAAACCACGCCTGAAGAAATATATAAAAATTATATAGAACCATACCTTAAAGAAAATGAAGTTTATACGGTTGAAGATATGAGAGAAAATAGTCCCAAGGATAATTGGTTCTATTCTATGAAAGAGTTGAAACATTGGTCAGAAAAAGCAAATATGGAGTTAGTAAAAACGGTAGCTATTTGTCCATTTTTTGGAGTCGTGGTTTTTAAGAAAAAGAAGTAACTAACAATTTAATAAAAAATAACACACTAACAGTAAATCAAAAATGGTTTACTGTTTTTTCTTTGTCCAAAAACAGAAGAAAGGAAAACAGAAATGAAAAACATAGATGAAAAAATTTTAATGACAGAAGAAGAAATCAAGCAGTTACAAAACAAAAGAAAAAAGCTCATCAGTCAACAGAAACAGGAAGAACGAAAGAAAAGGGATAGACGGATTTATGAAAAAGGAGCAGTCTTTGAAAGTATCTTTATTGAAAGCAAGGATTTTACCAAAGACGAATTTTATCAGCTAATCACATTCCCAAACATCAAAGAAGAAGTCAATCAAAAAATCTTAAAAATCATAGAAAAGCGAAAAGAAAATCAAAATCAAAACACAGAAAACCAAGAGGAAGAAACGGACATAGAGGAATAGTCCCTTGTTTACAAGGGCGCACTTATACACCCTAAAGGGTGTGTGCGTTCTCCGAAGGCTCTTGCAGAGAGCATATCAGCTAACGCTGATACAGGGGAGC
>NZ_KV808705.1:78477-79655 GCF_001812365.1 Anaerococcus sp. HMSC065G05 | reverse complement strand
CCTTGTGTACTTCCCAAAAGAAATCGGATAAAAAGCAATCCGATTTTTTTTAGTAAGTCTTTATCATCGCCATCGTCCCCACATTAAAAAAGAGAGGAGGTTTTTTCTTATGGCGATATATCATCTTAGTATAAAGATTATTTCAAGAGGAAAAGGCAAAAGTGCAGTAGCAGCTTCCGCCTATCGTAGTGGCGAAAAGATAAAAAACGAATATGACGGAATAGTCCATGACTTTACAAGAAAAGGCGGAATAGCCTATACCGAAATTCTATTACCGCAAAATGCACCTGAAGAATTTTCAAACCGTTCTGTATTATGGAACAGTGTTGAGAAAATAGAAAAAAGTAAAAACTCACAGCTTGCAAGAGAAATCGAAATTGCTTTACCCAAAGAATTAGACAGGGAAAAACAGATAGAACTTGTAAGGGAATATGTAAAAGAAAATTTTGTGAAAGTTGGTATGTGTGCCGATATTGCCCTACATGATAAAAATGACGGAAACCCACACGCACATATTCTATTAACTATGCGACCGCTAAACGAAGATACAACATGGGGAGCAAAATCAAAAAAGGAATATATCCTTGATGAAAACGGAGAGAAAGTAAAACTTAAAAATGGCAACTACAAAACAAAGAAAATAAATGCAGTAGATTGGAACGAACAAGACAAAGCAGAGCATTGGCGAAAAGCATGGGCAGATATTACAAATAAATATCTTGAAGAAAATAGCATACAGGAAAAAGTGGATCACCGTTCCTATGAAAGACAGGGCATAGAACAAATACCGACCATTCATTTAGGCGTATCAGCCACCCAAATGGAAAAGAAAGGCATAAATACCGACAGGGGAAATATCAACCGAGAAATCAAACATCAGAATAAGATATTAAAAGAGATTGCAAGAAGAATAAAAGCCTTACTAAATTGGATAAGAGGAATAGGAAAAGAAGAAAAGGCAGAAACTGATAATCTCAAATCTACCCTCCCATCCAAAGAAAATTTGCTATCCGTTTTTAAAAATCTTATCCGTAAAAATGCAGATAACCATAATACAGATTTAGAAAAATACATCGAAAGCTATCAATTCTTAAAAGAGAAAAACATTATTTCCTTATCTGAACTGAAAGAAAGTATAGTTACTTTAAGAGATAAGAATTACAAGACCACAAGAGCCT
>NZ_KV808705.1:54224-78377 GCF_001812365.1 Anaerococcus sp. HMSC065G05 | reverse complement strand
GATTGATGAAAAAACACAACTCATCGACCAGTCAGAAAAATATTTGAAGTACAAGGACATCTACAAAGCCTATGCAAAGTTAAAGAAAATAAAACAGGAAGATTTTTATAATGAGCATACGGCGAAGCTTATTCTATTTGAAAGTGCAAGGAAACATCTCAAAGAGCATTTAGGGGAAAGTAAGACCTTAAATATATCCAAATGGAAATCGGAACTTACCACTTTGAAGAAAGATAAAAAGAGCCTATATAGTAAAATATTAGAAATACGAGAAGAAGTAGAACAGGCTGAAAAAGTTAAGACCTGTATAGAGCAGTTACAGGAACAAGAAAAACAACTATCACAGGTAAAGAGGAATGAGTTAGACCTATAAAACTAAGTGAAAAAATGGTATAATTAAATATAATCACTAAATAGTAATTTTAAAGAGAGTTATATAAAAGATAAGAAATAGTATTAGAAAGAAGGGAAAGAATATGTGTACAGCAGCAACTTATAAAACGAAAGATTTTTATTTTGGAAGAACATTGGATTATGAATTTTCATATGGAGATGAAGTAACAATAACACCAAGAAACTTTGAATTTAAATTTAGAGAAGTAGATGACATTAAGAGTCATTATGCGATAATTGGAATGGCATTTGTTACTGAAGATTATCCATTATATTACGATGCAATAAACGAAAAAGGGTTAGCAATAGCAGGTTTAAATTTTGTTGGAAATGCTCATTATAAAGAAAAACAGGAAGGAAAAGATAATGTTGCTCAATTTGAACTGATACCATGGATTTTAAGCCAATGTTCAAATGTAAATGAAGCTAGAAATTTGATTGAAAAAATGAATGTGTTAAATACTCCATTTAGTGATAAATTACCATTAGCTAGCTTACATTGGATTATTTCCGATAGCACACAATCAATAACTGTAGAGTCTGTTATTGATGGAATAAAAATATATGATAATCCAGTAGGGGTATTAACTAATAATCCATCTTTTGATAAGCAAATGTTTGCCTTAAATAATTATATGTATTTATCACCTAAATCTCCAGAGAATAAATTTAGTAAAGAATTAGATCTAAGTTTATATAGTAGAGGAATGGGAGCAATAGGTCTACCAGGTGATTTATCATCGCAATCAAGATTCATAAGAGTAGCGTATACTAAATTAAATTCTTTTTCTAAAGAAGATGAAAAATCAAGTGTTAGTCAATTTTTTCACATTTTAGGTAGCGTTGATCAACAAAGAGGATGCTGTGATTTAGGTGATGATAAATTTGAAATAACAATTTATACATCTTGCTGTAATGTAAATAAGGGAATTTATTATTATACAACATATGATAATCATCAAATAACAGCAGTTGATATGCACAAAGAAAATCTAGATAGTAATGTACTTATTCGTTATCCTTTGATAAAGGAAGAACAGATAAGAACTCAAAATTAATGTTTATCTATAAAGAAGATAAAAGTATTACATATAAAAATGAATTAGTATGAGGAGAAAAAATATGTGGATGGCAGTAAAAAGAGGAATTGTTGTAGCAATAGGTTTATTAATACAAATTCTATTAACATTATTTATATATTTAAAATTTGGAGAATTTATAAGTATTATTCATGTAGTTTATGGTTTACTTAGTATTATAATTGTTTTAATGATTATCAAGTATAGTAAAAGATTAAGTAGCGATTTAATATGGATATTACTGATTATGCTTTTTCCATTAATTGGAACACTTCTATATATCATACTTAGTAATAATATGAAAAGAAGTAAAGTTTTAAAGAATATTAATGAAAATATAGAAAATGGTCAAAAATACTTAATACAAGATGAATTTATAAAAAAAGAAATCGATACTAAAAATTTAGGACAATTAAAATATATAAGTGAATTTGCAGGATTTCCTGTAACGAAAAACAATGAGATAAACTATTATTCTCTTGGTGATGACGTTTATCCTGTTATGTTAGAAGAACTAAAAAAAGCCAAAAAATTTATTTTTATAGAATATTTCATTATTAATAATGGTACTATGTGGCAAGGAATTTTAGATATATTAAAAGAAAAAGCAAATTCAGGACTAGATGTAAGAGTATTATATGATGATATGGGTTCTTTTGCTATGCTACCTAGTAATTATCCAAAGTTACTGGGGAAATATGGAATAAAATGTATGCAATTTAATAAATTATCGCCATTTGCAGGTATTATTATGAATAATAGAGATCATAGAAAAATGATGATAATTGATGGACATACTGTTTTTTCTGGTGGAATTAATATTTCAGATGAATATATAAATATAAATAGTAAATTAGGAGTATGGAAAGATAATGGAATTAGGATAAAAGGTGAAGCTGTTTGGAATTTTACTGTTATGTTTCTAGAAATGTGGAATTCATTTAAAAAAGAAGATAATGATTATAATAAATACAAATATAATTTTACTGAAAAGTATAAGGAAAATGCTTTCGTTGTACCTTATGGGGAAAGTCCATTAGATGATGTTATAACCGGCGAAGATATTTATCTAAATATTATCAATCAAGCGAAAAAGTATGTTTATATTTATACACCTTATTTAATTATTGATACAGATATGATAAATAGTTTAATCTTAGCTGCAAGAAGAGGAGTAGATGTCAGAATTGTTGTTCCTGGAATACCCGATAAAAGAATTGTATATGATTTAACCTCTTCTTATTTTTATACATTAATTAAAGGTGGAGTAAAAATTTATACTTATACGAATGGTTTTGTACATAGCAAAGTATTTTTATCCGATGATGAAATAGCAACTGTAGGAACAATAAACTTAGATTATAGAAGTTTATATTTACATTTTGAATGTGGTATTTATATGAAGGATACAAATGTAATAAAAGATATCAAAAAAGATTTTGAGGATTCCTTTAAAGAATCACATAAAGTAGATGAAAGAGAAGCAAAAAATGGTTTATTTAAAGGACTATGGCAAGCTATTTTAAGATTATTTGCTCCAATAATGTAAACGATATAATAAAATTAGATAAATAGAAAATTATAATTTGTTGAGAAAGTGTACATTTGTAAATGATGTGAGACCAAAAACAGGAGAGAGAATTTCCTGTTTTTGGTCTCACATCAATTGTATCTCTACAGGGAAAGTTGAAGAATTTGACGGTATTTCTTTGATTGTTTGGACAGCCGATAATAAGATAAAAGTATTGAAAGAGTTTGGCTGTAATTGTAATAACTACAATCCTTACAAAGAGAGTGAAACACCATTGTTTAGAGATGAAAAAGTGAATTGGTTTTAAGGTGATTACTATGGATATAGATAGATTTTTCAAAACGGTTTTATCACAAAATGCAGAAGAACTTAGGAAATATTTTCAAAAGAATGCTGTTATAAAATGGCATTGCACAAATGAGTTTTTTACCTTAGATGAGTATATAAGGGCAAATTGTGAATATCCCGGAAATTGGAACGGAGAAATAGAGAGAATTGAAGAAAATGAAGATACTATTATTTTAGCTTGTCGGGTTTTTCCAACAGATAATAGTGAGTCTTTTCATGTAGTAAGTTTTATCTATCTTGAAGATAATTTGATTGTTGATATGGATGAATATTGGTCTTATGATGGATTGGCACCAGAATGGCGTAAGAAAATGAAAATTGGGAAACGCATTAGGTAAATTTCAATTTTGAAAATCAAGCAATTTAATAAAAACTAACACAGTAACAGTAAATCAAAAATGGTTTGCTGTTTTTTATTGTCTAAAAATGGAAAGGAGAACTTATGGAAGAAGAAAGAAGAAAAATACAAGTACCACCACATAAACAGTTAGTTATGGATATTGGGAAGACAAAATATACTGTAAACCTACATTTTAAGCAAGGTACAGGCGAAACATACAAGGATAAAATATTAAAGCTAATCAAGAGAGAAACAGAAAAGATATAAATTTTTCAAAGAAATTTTGTTTATGTCCTTGACAAATCTTCCCAAAAGGCACACTTGTGTTAGAATGTGGAAAAATGCTTTATGAAAATGGTTACGACATAAAGATATTAAACACAATAAACTTTAAAAAATCTATGAAATACAATCCCTTTGCATATTTGAGAAGTGAAAAAGATATTTTAAAGCTTGTCCAAACCATAATTGCTAACACCAAGGGAGATGGAGAAAAGGCAGGAGAAGATTTTTGGGTAAAGGCTGAAAAGTTATATTACACTGCTCTTATTGGGTATATTTATTATGAAGCACCTGAAGAAGAAAAGAATTTTAAAACACTCTTAGATATGATTGACGCAAGTGAGGTTAGAGAAGATGACGAAACCTATATGAACCCAATTGATAGGCTTTTTGAAGCTCTTGAAAAGAAAGATCCAAGTCATTTTGCAGTTAAGCAATACAAGAAATATAAGCTGGCAGCAGGAGTAATAGAATTAAGGAGAACACTTCATCACTATTTTAGTGAAATATGTACTTCTTAATTCTTTTTTTATTGAAAAATTAAGAGAAAGGGGGTAAAAATGAGGAATTTTGAAAAGATAACAGCACTCTATGAGAGATTAAGTCGTGATGATGAACTGCAAGGAGAGAGTAACTCTATCATCAATCAGAAAAAAATATTGGAAGAATACGCAAGCAAAAATAATTTGTCAAACATCATTCACTTTACAGATGATGGAATCAGCGGAACACAGTTTGACAGACCGGGATTTATGGCAATGATGAACGGAGTCAATCAAGGAAATATCGGTTGTATCATCGTAAAAGATATGAGCAGACTTGGCAGAGATTATCTCAAAGTCGGTCAATGTATGGAGATACTAAGACAAAAGGGCGTAAGACTAATCGCTATCAATGACAATGTAGATAGTTTTTACAGAGAAGATGATTTTACCCCTTTTAGAAATATCATGAACGAATGGTATGCAAGAGATACATCAAGAAAAATCCAATCGACTTTCAGGTCAAAAGGCGAAAGTGGGAAACATACTGCAAGTACACCGCCTTATGGCTATATCAAAGATGAAAAAGATAAAAACAAATGGATAGTAGATGAAAAAGCAGCAGAGATAGTAAGGCGAATATTTAACCTGACCATGCAAGGCAATGGTCCGTATCGAATAGCAAAGATATTGGAGAGTGAAAAAGTAGATATACCCGCCTATCATCAACAGAAATTAGGCTATGGACTATATCAAAGCAAAAACTTTGAACATCCCTATCGTTGGTGCAGCTCAACTATAGCAAGTATTCTAAAGAAACAGGAATACTTAGGACATACAGTCAATTTCAAAACAAGAAAACACTTTAAAGATAAGAAAAGTAAGTATGTATCTGAAGATAACTGGCTAATATTTGAAAATAGACATGAACCAATTATAGACCAAGAAACTTTTGATAATGTGCAAAGGATAAGAGGAAATGTAAAAAGGTATCCTGACGGTTGGGGCGAATATCACCCACTAACAGGATTGATGTATTGTGCAGATTGTGGGAGCAAGATGTATGTTCATAGAACAAGCAACTACAAAAATATACCCTATTACACTTGCAGTGCCTATACCAAAACACCTTGTGGGACACTTTGTCCATCAGCACACAGAATAAAAGCAGAAGCAGTTTTAAATCTTATTAGGGAAACGCTGAAAGACATTAAAAAATACCTTGATGAAGATAACGAAGCCTTTATCCGTTCTATTCAAAATGAAATGGAAGAAAAAGAAAAAATGGAGATAGAAAAGAAACGCACAAGGCTTATTGACAGCAAAGGGAGATTACAGGAATTAGAAAGACTAATGTGCCGTATCTATGAAGATATGATCCTTAACAAAATACCAAATAGCAGATATGAAATACTAAACAACCAATATGAAACAGAACAGGTCGCTTTAAGTAAAGAAATTAAGGACTTGGAACAGCAGGTATCGAGATATGAAAAAGAAACAGACAGAGCAAGAAAATTTATATCTCTTATCAGTCGTTATGAAAACTTTGATGAACTTACAACTACAATGATAAATGAGTTTGTAGAAAAAATTATCGTACATGAAAGAGATAGAAAAGGAAGTCAGACATCAAAGCAAAAGATAGAAATTTACTTTAATTTCATAGGCAATTATGAACTGCCACAGGCGGAGTTAAGTGAGGAAGAAAAACAAAAACTTGAGGAAGAAGAAAGAAAAATCAAGGAAAGAAAGGACAAGCTACATCAAAATTATCTAAAGAGAAAAGCAAGTGGAAAACAGAAAGAGTATGAAGATAAATATAAGGCAAGAAGGGAGCAGAAGAAACAGGAAAAATTAAAGGTTCTAAAAAGAGTAGGGATACCATTATGTGAAATGTAGAGTTTTTCAACTGAATAATATATCCAAGGTCAATGAATATAAAATAAAATATTCATTGACTTTTAAATTTGTGGGTGTTATAATACCTATGAATAAAAAATAAAAAATTCACAGATTGGTTTGAGAAGTTTGGAGGTTAAAAATGGCAAAGGCATTTACAGAAGAAGAAAAGATAAAAATCAAAGAAAGCATTATGGAAACTGCTCTTGATTTATTTCATGATAAAGGTACAAAATCACTTAGTATTTCGGAATTGACAAAAAGAGTAGGGATAGCACAAGGAAGTTTCTATAATTTTTGGAAAGACAAAGAATCTCTCATCATCGATTTAATGGCATATAGGTCGATACAAAAATTGGAAAACATTGAGAGAGAATTTTCAAATTCACTCACGAATCCTAAAAAATTCCTTTCAGAGGTAATTTATAAGTATTCGATAGATATGACTGAGAAAATTAAAACTCAGCCAATTTATCAAGAGGCATTTAGAATATTTGCAAGTCAAGATTCAAAGAAAGTGAATAGAGTAGAAAATCTATATGGTGATTTTTTGGATAGGTTAATAGATTATTGGTACAAAAATAATGCAGTAAAAAGCGTAGATAAGCAAGGCTTATCAAATGCCTTTGTTGGCAGCTTCGTTCTATGTTCAAATTATTTCCATTTTAATAAAGATACCTTTGAAGAAGTGCTTAATATTTATATACAAAGCATTGTTTTTAAATATATAGAAATTTAATTGTATAAAGGAAGGTGATAGCAATGATTCTGGATTTTAATGAGATAAAAAAGGAAGATGTATTAGTTGCTGGAGGGAAGGGTGCTAATCTTGGAGAAATGACTTCTGCTAAAATAAATGTTCCAAGTGGATTTGTTATAACAGCAGACGCATATAGAGATTTTTTAAAAGTAAATGCGATTGATATTCTCATTGAAAATGGAATTAAAAAATCAGTAGATGATGAAAGAAAACATCTAAATGAAGCTGAGCATTTTAGAGGAAAGATAAAGTCTGGAAAATTTCCTGAAAGGTTAGAGAATGCAATAAGAGAAAAATATTTAAATCTTGGAAATAATACAAGAGTTGCAGTGCGTTCTTCAGCAACGGCAGAAGATTTGCCAGATGCCAGTTTTGCAGGGCAACAAGAAACTTATTTAAATGTTCAAGGTATTGAAAGTGTATTGAATGCAGTGCGTAATTGTTATGCTTCGCTTTGGGGAAATAGAGCTGTAAGTTATAGATTTCATCAAGGTTATGATCAAACTTCAGTTTCTATTGCAGTTGTTATTCAAGAAATGATAGAGAGTGAAAAATCAGGAGTTTTATTTACCGTAAATCCAGTAAACAAAAAAGAAAATGAAATGCAAATAAATGCAAGCTTTGGATTAGGAGAAAGCGTTGTAAGCGGAAGAGTTACAGCGGATAGCTACATTATTGACAAATCAGGAAATATAATCGAAGTAAATATTGGAAGCAAGGAAACTCAGATTATATACGGGAATAAGGAAACTGTTGAAGTATCGGTAAACTCTGATAAAAGAAAAACTCGTGCATTAAATGATAGAGAAATACTTGAACTTATGAAGTGCGGTTTAGAGATTGAAAAACACTATGGTATGCCTATGGATATTGAATGGGCTATCAAAAATGATATTGTCTATATTTTACAGGCAAGAGCGATTACCACATTAAAAAATTCCGAAAATGATATAACTGGCAATGATTTAATAGAGAAGTACACAAAGGGTAAAAAAATCAAAAAGGATACACGAGAAGTAATGTCATTCTTTTTAGAAAAAATGCCTTCTGCACATAGAGTACTTGATTTCGATTATTTGATGGCAATCAATGATCAGAAAGTAAACATTTTATCAGAAGGTGGGATTATTTTACCAAGAAATCCAATTATAGATGATGATGGTATACAAACTTTTTCTGATGAAGGAAAGCGAATTGGAAAGAATATTTTCAAATTTTTTAATATCTTAAAGAACATGAAAGATTTTGAGTTCTGTTATAAGAAGTGCAAATATTTTATGAATATATATGAAACTGAAATAGAAGAAATCAAGCACTTAAATTTTGAAAATATGACATTAACGGAGTGTGGAAATTTTTTAGAAGAAAGTTATGCTCTTTTGCAAAAGCTTGCTTATGATAGATTTAAGTATGCCTTATTTCCATCAGTATTAAATAGCAAGAAATTTACCAAAATAATAAAAAAAGTAAATAGCAATTACTCATCGTTTGATTTTTATTGGGACTTAGATAATAAAACATCGGTGATTACAAATGATGTCTATACAATGGCTTGTGAGATAAGAAAAAATGAAGCTTTAAAAAGAGCGATAATTTTAGGAGATAATTTTAAGGAATTATATAAAAAGTTTAATGATTTTAAGAATATATCAGATGAGTTTATGAAAGATAATGGCTTTAAATCTGATTATAACTGTTATTGTTTATCTGCAAAAACATTTCTCGAAGATCCTGATAGGCTGGTAAATATATTACGACCTATATTAAATGAAAATAGTAATGAAAGTAAAGATATAAAGGATTTTTCTAAGCTTATGGAGAGTATAGAGGGAATCTATGGTAAAAAGTATCAGGATATAGAAAAACAGATAAAATATTTTAGATATTTTCATGTGGTTCGTGAAGAAAGTCAATATTTGTGGGAAACACTATTTTATTATGTCAGGAAGTGTGTTAAAAGAATTAACTTTATACTCTTGGGTGATGAAAACATAGAAATAGGAGTGGCTAATCTTTTTCATAAAGAATTACTTAAAGCAATTAACAGAGGTAATTTAAATGAATCAGATAAGGAAAAAATAAATAGGAGAAACGAAAAATTTCCTTTAGCAGTGAAAGTATGGGAAGCTTCAAAGTTATTGATTTTTAAAACGGATGGTGATGTCTTAAGAGGAGTAAGCGGAAGCACTGGTATTGCAGTTGGAAAGGTGTGCCTGATAAATAGTCCCAAAGAATTTTATAAAATGAAAAAAGGAGATATATTAGTTTGTCATCTTACAGATCCTGAGTGGACTCCATTATTTAAGCTGGCAAGTGCTGTTGTGGCAGATACAGGTTCTGCTTTAAGCCATGCTGCAATTGTTGCAAGAGAATATAATATACCGGCAGTTCTTGGAGTTGGTTTTGCAACTACCAAATTCAAAGATGGAGATACCATACAAGTAGATGGTAATACCGGCGAGGTCAAAGGTTGCTGATATGAAATCAAAAAATCAAATAGATCAAAAAGAATTGAGAAGGCAAAAGATTTTAAGTGAACCAATTTTACCTTTGATAGTAAAAATGTCTGTTCCAACAATTGTTGGTATGCTAATTATGGTTATTTATAATTTGACAGACACATTTTTTGTCGGACTTTTAAATGATAAATCGATGACAGCTGCTATTGGTGTTGTTTTTAGCTTCGTGAGTATTATTCAGGCTATTGGTTTTTGGTTTGGATATGGCAGTGGTAATATTATGTCTAAAAAACTTGGAGAACAAGATGAGGAAGAGGCAATAATTATTTCTTCAATCGGAATAGTATTTTCTATTATAAGTGGATTTTTAATAGCTATAATGTCATGGATTTTTATATCTGACTTGATAAAGTTCATTGGTGGGAATGCTTCTGTTAACTTATTTAAATTTACTACTCAGTATTTAAAGGTGATTATAATAAGCGTTCCATTTAGTTTGTATTCAATTACTATTTATAATCAATTACGACTTTGTGGAAATGTAAAAGATGGAATGATGGGTTTGCTTTTAGGAATGTTTAGCAATATGATTCTTGATCCTGTATTTATGTTTATATTCAAGTGTGGGTTTGTTGGAGCTGGATATGCAACTTTGACAGGTCAAATAATTGCGTGTATTGCACTTACTATGTTGGCAAAAGGAAATGGCAATATTCCTGTTTCTTTGAAAAATGTTAAATGTAGTAAAGAACGCATATACCATATTCTTGTAGGAGGAATGCCTAACTTTTCAAGGCAAGCAATTACAAGTGTTTCTCTCATTTTATTGAATAGAGTTGCAGCAAACTTTGGGGACAGTATTATTGCAGCTTTAACCGTTAGTTCAAGAATAGTTGCCATAGCTTATATGATTATGATTGGATGGGGGCAAGGGTTTCAACCTATTTGTGCAATGAATTATGGTGCAAAAAAATATGGCAGAGTTAGGTCAGCATTTAATTTGACAGTTGCTGTTGGAACTATATTTTTGATTATATCAGCAGTGGTGCTATATATTTTTTCGGAACATTTTGTTATTGCAATGTCTAAAGATAGTGAAGTTATTTCTATAGGAGTGCAAATACTTAGAATGCAATGTATAACAATTCCGCTGTTAGCCTATTATGCGATAAGTAGTATGTTAATGCAAAATATAGGGAAATACTTTTGGTCGTTGATAATTTCGATTTCAAGGCAAGGTATTTTCTACATCCCTCTTTTATATTTACTTACTAATTTGTATGGGAAGTTTGGGATATATTTATTGCAACCTGTTTCTGATGTGTTGTCATTTGCTTTGGCTGTTTTTATAGTTTGTAAAATGAAATTTACTTGTTATAAGCTTCAAAAAGATAATATTTAAGGTTTACAGAATATTTATTAGGAGGGAAAAAATATGTAACTAAGCAATGGAGGGATAAATAATGGGAACATTAAATTCGGTTATTCATATAAGATACATTTATCCTTTTTTATGCTTGGAATTGCTTAAACATAGCAATAATACTTTACCAGAAACGACCAAATAGAAAATTATATACAACATTAGTTTTTAAGCCGAGAGGACTTTTTACGCCAAAGTGTAGAAGTCCTCCTTTTTTATTCTCAAAAACAAATTAGAGAACAGGAAAAGGAGGATAACACGATGGATAAGAAAGAATATTACCTTTATGTAAAAGGCAAAGCCGTACCTGTAAGTGAAGAAGTATACAAAGCCTACTGGAAGATAACAGAGCATGAAAAATATCTTTACAGGAAAGATAGAGAACACTGTGTATTACCTTTTTCGTCTTTTGATTATGACGGACACTTTGTAGATAACATCATAGATGAAAAAATAGACTTAGAAAAAATTGTAGAAGTAAAAATGCAAATTGAAGAACTTCATAGAGCATTAAATACTCTTACAAAAGAAGAACGAGAGCTAATGGAAGCCATCTTCTACAAAGAAGAAAGTCTAAGGTCAATCAGCAGAAGAGAGAAAGTTACACATCAAGCAATCAGTGGGAGGAGGGATAGGATATTAGAAAAACTGAGAAAGATTTTAGAAGATAAAATCTAAAAATTAGGAAAGGTTAAGTGTCAAAAAAGGTGCTTACCTTTCTTTATGGAAACAAATAAATACTAAAACGGAGGAATGCAAAAATGAAGAAAGAAAAAACATTACAGGAAGTACAGGAACAAATTTCTGAACTTCAGGAAGAAAGAGAAAAGTGCGATGTAAAGCTGAAACAATTACAAAATCAAGGCAAGAAAATAGAAAAACTTGCAAATGAAAAGGAACGAAAAAGAAGAAATCACAGGCTTATACAAAGAGGCTTGATAGTAGAAAGAGTGGTTAAAAATTCTCTAATGTTTACCAATGAGGAGATAGAAAAGCTATTAAATATTTCTACTCACACAGAAGAATACAGACAAGCCTATGAAGAAATGATAAATGGAAAAGATATGGAAGATGAAACAGACATCGAGTAGACAGAATAAAAAACCTTAGTTTTTTCAGAAGCTCCCTGCAAGGGCAAAAAGCTTCGCAGAACGCAAAGCACCCTTTAGGGTGTATAATTGCGCCCTTAGAAAAACTAAGGGATTTTAGCGAGTCTTTGAAAATCCAAAACTTAATAAAAACATACGGATAAAGCAGATAGGAAAAGATACAAACAATAGCCTGTCTGCTTTTTTCTTTATATGAAAAATAAACAAAAAAATGAAAGGAGCTTATGAAGATGGCAGAAACATTTCACTTTAGTATTTCCATGATAAGTAGAGGAAAAAGTAAATCGGCAGTTGCAAGTGCAGCCTATATATCCTGTGAAAAAATAACAAATGAATGGGACGGAGTAACCCACGACTATCACAACAAAAAAGGACTACTTCATTCAGAAATCTTCTTGCCGGAGCATGTGCCAAAAGAATTTCAAGACAGAAGTTATTTATGGAACTCAGTAGAGTTAAATGAAAAAGCAAGCAACGCACAACTTGCAAGAAATTTCATTATTGCTTTACCGAAAGAATTATCCTTTGAGGAAAACAAGAAACTCATTACCGACTTTATTGGGGAAAATTTTGTATCAAAAGGAATGATAGCAGACCTTGCTATTCATGATGGAAATGATGAAGAAAATAATAATATCCATGCACATATTATGACTACCCTTAGACCAATCAATGAAAAAGGAAAGTGGCAAGCAAAGAGTAAAAAAGAATATGTACTTGGTGAAAAGGGAGAAAAGATAAAATTAAAAAGCGGTAACTACAAAACAAGAAAAGTAGAGCTGACAGACTGGAACGATAAAGGCAACGCAGAGAAATGGAGAGAGAATTTTGCAAGCCTTTGTAATCAGTATTTAGAAAAAAATCATCAGGAAAAGAGAGTGGATCATCGTTCCTACAAAAGACAAGGGATAGAAGAAATACCAACCATTCATTTAGGAGCAAGTGCAAGTGCCTTAGAGAAAAAAGGAATAGAAACCGACAAAGGAAACATCAACAGAGAAATCAAAAAGCATAACTCTTTAGTAAAAGCCATTAAGAACAAGATAAAAGAAATCACTTATTGGATAGACTCTTTACTTGGAAATCTGCAAGCAAAATACGATGAGTATAAACAGACCAAGAAAGATGAACTGGAGAATAAAGCAGAACTCTTTAACCTCTATGAATATATCTCTATCTACAACGAGATACAGGGAGAAAAAACAAAAAATCTATCCTACTATGGACAGATAAAAAAGGGAAATGCAGACCTAAAGAGATTTGTAAAAGCAATCTACTATCTAAAAGATAATCATCTTCAAACCATAGCAGACCTACAAGGAAAAGTTCTTGAACTGGCAAAGCAAAGTAAAAAGATAAGTGGTGATATTCAGAGTAAAACACAAAGAATTAAAGACTTAAATCAATGTGTAAGTTGTATAGACGCTATCAAAGAAAACAAAGAAGTCTATCAGGAATACAAAAGCAAAACCATATTCAAAGACAGTTTTTACAATTCACATAAAAAGGAAATAGACAGATACCTAAGAGCAAGAAAGACCATAGAAAAGTTTACCGGGACATCAGCTATAAAATTAAATGATTGGCAAAAAGAAATATCAAGCCTTGAAAAAGAGATACAAGACTTAACCAAAGATAAAGCTAAAGTACAAGACGAATTTAAGCAGATAGACCACATCAAATATGCAGTAAAGATTGTTAATGACGAGTATGGAATAGACCTATCCATAGAAATAGATAAGGCAATTAAGAGAGGAGATAAACCAAGTGTAATTGCACAACTGAAAAAATTCCAAGAGCAAGAGGAAAGAAAGGAGCAGTACAAACAAAAAGCAAAAGAAAAGGCTAAAGAAAATTATAAAAATAAAGGGGAGGAAAGATAAAAATGGCAGACAACAGAAGATACTATTGGTTAAAATTGAAAGAAGATTTTTTTACAGATAAGAGAATCAAAAGGCTAAGAAAAATATCAGGAGGAGATACCTATACAATCATTTACCTCAAATTGCTTTTACTTAGCTTAAAAGATAGTGGGAAGCTGTATTATGATGGAGTAGAAACAGACTTTATCAAAGAGCTTGCCTTAACGATTGATGAAACGGAAGATGATGTAATGGTTACAGTAAATTATATTGTAGCACAAGGCTTGATGGAGATAATCACAGAAAATGACGAGTATTTTTTAACAGAAATTCCAAGTCTTATAGGTTCAGAAACAGCTTCTACAAGGCGTTCAAGAAAATCGAGAGGACAAAAAGCGTTGCAATGCAACACTGGTGCAACACCTTGCAACTTTTTGCAACAAAACTGCAACGGAGATATAGAGATAGAGAAAGAGATAGATATAGAGTTAGAAAAAGAGGGGGAGAAAGAAAAAATATCCCCCTCCCTTTATGGAGAATATAAAAATGTTTCCTTAACTGATGAAGAATATGGAAAATTAAAGGATAAAATGCAAGGTCATAGGGATAAAATGATAGAGAAGCTGTCAACCTATATGCAAAGCACGGGAAGAAACTATAAAGACCATTATGCGACCTTAGTTCATTGGTACGAACAAGACAAAGGGAAATTAAAGGAGAGCAGTAAATCAAAAGTATATACCTTTGAAGATTATGACAAGGGTGAACACTTGTAGACTTCGCATAAGACGGTGGAAAGGTGTTTTTAGAGCGTTAATGATAAAATAGGTATCAGACTATAGCTAAGTGTAAAATAGGGCTTAAAAAGTATAATATAGCTTAAAGTATAAAAAGTGGTCTGAGGAATTTGAATCATACAAAATAAAAATTTTAATAATATTTTGTTTCAAGCTGATTTTTCGGTGAAAATGGGGTATAATATAAACACAGATAAGATATAGGCAAGAGAATAATCAAAATAGTTGTATTTGACTTTTGAAAATAATTTTGCTATAATTTTATGAAAGATATGGTGTCCCGCTACCAAAAAGGTGGAACATTAAAGAAGGTGTCTCACTACCTATATCCCAAAGGTGAAGCATTAAAGGCGGCAGAGAGGATAAAACCTCTCTGTTTTTTTAGGAGAACTTATGATAGAAGCGTTAAAGTATGGATTTTATACCGTAGATCCTGATTATCTTGAATATCTAAATAAAGTGGATTCAGAAGTTTATTATAATCCATCATATAGAAATAGCACTAAGCCATTTATTGGCGTGATTGTTGGGATAGAGAACTATAATTATTTTATTCCTGTATCTTCAGCAAAGGAAAAACATAAAAGATGGAAAAATGTGTCTGATGAACATTTTATAATTTATGAAGTTATAGATAATAGTATATCTATTCAGGGAGACATATATAAATACTATTCTGATACAGAAAAAATGCACATTTTATCTATATTGGATATAAAAAAGATGATACCAGTTCCAACCGGATATTATGAACAGGTAGTTTTTGACGAATTAGACGATGATAGGTATAAGGACTTGTTTGAAAAAGAATATGCGTTTTGCTTATCTATAAAAGATAAGGTATTAAATAAGGTTCAAAAAATATATAACAATCAAAAAGAAACAGGTATTGTGAGAAGGGCAAATTGCAATTTTGAAAAGTTAGAAGATGCAATGAGCAAATGGAATAGTACAAAATAATAAAAAATAGAATATGTGCAGCATTGGAGAAGTAGAAAAAACTACTTCTCTTTTTTTATGCAGAAAAGTAGGAGGAAAACAATATGCACGAAAATAAAAACGAACAAAATACAGGAATAAAGACCATAAAGAAGATTGGAAAGGCAACCTATGAGGTTGTTGTTCACTTTAATAAAAATGCAACGGAAACAATGCAAGACAAATTAAAACGCATAATTCTTAGAGAAATGGAGAGAGAAAAACATCAAAAAGCGATAAAAAATGATTAAAAAGTCCTTGACAAGTTGTTACAGGAAAAACTGCCAAGTCAATTCTAATATCTTGTGGAGCAAGACTTGCACCTTTTGATATAAGAGAGCTTAGAGAACTAATGAGCGAAGATGAATTAGAGCTTGATAAAATTGGAGATAGAAAAACTGCTTTATTCGTAATAATATCAGATACAGATGATACCTTTAACTTTGTAGTTTCAATAATGTATTCTCAACTATTTAATCTTCTATGTGATAAGGCAGATGATGTGTATGGTGGAAGACTTCCAGTTCATGTTAGGTGTCTACTTGATGAGTTTGCAAATATAGGATTAATTCCTAAATTTGAAAAATTGATTGCGACAATTCGTTCAAGAGAAATATCGGCAAGCATAATACTGCAAGCACAATCTCAATTAAAAGCAATCTATAAAGACCATGCAGATACAATAGTTGGTAACTGCGACTCTACACTCTTTTTAGGAGGAAAAGAAAAAACAACAGTAAAAGAATTATCTGAAACCTTAGGAAAAGAAACCATAGACCTATATAACACATCAGAAACAAGATCCAATCAAAAATCTTTTGGTCTAAATTACCAAAAAACTGGCAAGGAACTTATGAGTCAAGATGAAATAACTGTAATGGATGGCGGTAAGTGTATTTATCAGTTAAGAGGAGTAAGACCTTTTCTATCTGATAAATTCGATATTACAAAGCATAAGAATTACAAGTTGTTGGAAGATTATGATAAGAAAAACTTGTTTGATGTGGAAGAGTATTTAACAAATAGAGATAAAATAAAAATAAACAGGAACAGTTTGATTACAAGATTATGAATTAAGCCTAGGATAAAAATATTTTTGGTATAATATCTATATAAACCATGGAGGTAGGCATATGAGGTCTTATGAAAGTAAGGAAGAATTAAAAAATGAGATAAAGAAAACTTTTGGAAAATATATTTCAGAGTTTGATAATATCCCAGAAGAATTAAAAGATAAAAGAGTAGATCAAGTTGATAGGACACCAGCTGAAAATCTTGCCTATCAAGTAGGTTGGACAACTTTAGTTTTGAAATGGGAAGAAGATGAAAAAAAGGGAATTGAGGTTAAAACGCCATCTGACAAATTTAAGTGGAATCAACTTGGAGAATTGTATCAATGGTTTACAGATACCTATGCTCATAAATCGTTAAAGGAATTAAAAGAACAACTATCACAGAATATAGAAGATATTTACTCTTTGATAGATAATCTTACAGAGGAAGAATTATTTAAACCACATATGAGAAAATGGGCAGATGAAGCAACAAAAACTGCAACTTGGGAAGTATATAAATTTATCCATGTAAATACAGTAGCACCATTTGGAACATTTAGGACTAAGATTAGAAAATGGAAAAAACTTAATAATTTTGTGAATGTAATTAAATAATAAGGTTGGTGCTTTAATTGAATTATGAAAAATTTAAAAAAATAATAAATAGAAAAACCTCTATAATAGTATTAGATACAAATGTAATACTTGACTTAGCTCGATATTCATTATACAGTAGCAAAAACATATTAGAAATTTTCAAGGAGTGTAAGGATTTAATATGGATTCCGAATCAAGTGTATAAAGAATTTAATAAAAATAAATATAGCGTATTCGGACAATTGAAAAAAAAGTATCAAAATTTTGAAAAAGATTTACTAAGAGTAATTGAAAGGAGTCAAAAAAATTTAGAGAGTGTCTTGATTAAATCATCTAAATATAATTATTTTGGAAGAAAAAATTTGGAGAATGATTTAAATAACAAGTTAGTTGAATTAAAACAAATAATCAAATCTTATAAAAATAGTGTTGGTATTGAATATGATGAAATAACAACAGATTCTCCTGAAATAATTAAAGATATAGATAATCTTATTTCATATTTAGAAAAAAATAATAGGATAGGTAATAGGATAAGGTTTAGTGAACAATTAAAAATTATTAGAGAGGGTGAACTTAGGTATAAATATAAAATTCCGCCTGGATATGAGGACATTAATAAAGATGGAGTTGAAAAATTTGGAGATTTATTTGTTTGGAAAGAGATATTAGATTTACCAGTTGAAAAATCAGTAAAAGATATTATTTTTATTACGAATGATATAAAAGAAGACTGGTGGAGTAAGGATAGTCAAGATAATTTAGTAGTTCACGATAAATTATTAAGTGAATTTAAAGAAAAAAATCCAAATGTAAATATTGAATTTTTAACAACAGGAATGTTTCAGAATTTCGCTTCAAAAGTATATGATAGATATGATTTTAATGTTTATGTAGATTTAAATAGAAAAGATGTGTCATATGTAGAAAGAGTAAAACAAGATATTTCTAATGATATAGTTGACAGTATTTATAATAACAACTATTATTATCTAGAATCGTATGTTATTGGAAGTGAGGGTATTGAAGAATTAGATATAAATAATTGTGAATTCAATGAGATATTAGATACTTATGAAGAGTTTACAGACGAGATTGTTAGTATAACTTATGAGCTAGAATATTTAATAAATTTAAGTTGTGTATCCTTTGATTATTGGGGACGTGATGATGATACAAAAGAAGTCATACAATCACCACCAATAGAACAAGAATTTAGTGGAAGTGTCATAGTTAATGTCACAAGATTAATTAATAAAGATGATATCGAAGAAGATTCTTTTTATATTAATAATGATAAAGAATATACAGATATTGAAATAATTGAAATTTAGATAGATCAAGATTCTATAAACAAAAATGAAGAAGACTACGATGACTCTTATTTAGAAGAGGAGAATTACAATAATGATTATGCATTTATTTGCTCTAAATGTGGAAAGGGATTTAAGGATAGGCGAGAAGATGTAGGTGGTATTTGTCGAGATTGTTCATTTAATGATTAATAATATAGGATATTTTATTAAAGCAGTAATTATAAAGTTTACTGCTTTTTTTATACTCAAAATTAGGAGGTTAAGATGTTAAGGATAAGAGCTCCTACTTAGAACAATTTAATAAGGAATAATGTATAGCGATTGGAAATAAATAGATCCAGTCGCTTTTTTAATTGAAATTTATAGATTAAGGAGAAGAAATTAATGGATAGAGAAATGATAAATATTAATGCAAATTTAGTTAAAGAAGTGGAATTATCAGAATTTGAAAGAGATGGAGAAAAAGTAGATGTAGCAAATTTTACTCTCATTAAAAAATATGGTAAAGGAAAAGAATATATAAATTGTTCAGTCTACGGAGAAAAAAGCGAACGTGCAAAAGAATTAGATAAAGGAGATCTAATCCATGTCTTTGGATATTTCAAAGAAAACAAAAAAGGAGATAAGGTCTACAAGAATTTTATAGTTAAATCACTAAATAAAATAGAAAATAAGAAAGAAAACGAGGAGGAATAATATGGAATTTTTTACAGCTGGAGTTGGAGTTTTAAAGACACTTGTAACTGCAATTGGTGCAGGTTTAGGAGCATGGGGAGTTATTAACTTAATGGAAGGTTATGGTAATGATAACCCTGGTGCTAAATCTCAAGGTATTAAGCAGCTTATGGCTGGTGGGGGAATTGTACTAATCGGTATTAAATTAATTCCACTACTTGCAAATGCTTTAAAATAGGAGAAAGTCTATGTTTGGTATCTTTGACAAGCTAACTGAATTTTTTAAGGATATGCTACTCGGAGGTATCAAAGCAAATCTTGAGTCCATGTTCTTAGATATAAATGACAAGGTAGGAGTTATTGCAACTGATGTTGGGAAGACACCAATGGGTTGGAATGGAGAAGTGTATAACTTCATAAAAAACATTAATGATAATGTGATCGTTCCAATAGCAGGTCTTATCATAACAGCAGTTTTATGTATTGAACTCATAAATATGGTTATGCAAAAGAATAATATGCACGATACAGATACTTTTGAGTTTTTCAAATACATTATAAAGATGTTTATAGCAGTCTACATTGCAAGCCATGCCTTTGAATTTTCAATGGCAGTCTTTGATGTGGCACAAAATCTTGTAAACAAAGCGGCAGGGGTAATCACTACTTCTGCCACTGTTTCAGGAGATCAGATAGTTGCAATGGTTGATGCATTAAAAGAAAAAGAAATAGGTGAGCTTTTAATGATACTGGTTGAAACGAGCCTTGTAAGGATTGCAATTCAAGGAATATCACTAGTTATAACATTAATAGTATATGGGCGTATGTTTGAAATATATGTCTACTCATCAGTATCATCCATTCCATTTGCGACTATGGGAAATAAAGAATGGGGTCAGATTGGAACAAATTATATCAAGGGACTTTTTGCCTTGGGACTACAAGGTTTGTTTTTGATGGTATGTTTAGGTATCTACACCGTTTTAATAAGAACGGTACAGATTACAGATATTCACGCAAGCTTGTTTAGTATATTAGGATATGCTCTACTACTTGGACTTATGATGTTTAAGAGTGGAACAGTTGCAAAAAGTATTATGAATACGCACTAGGAGGAATAAATGTTAAAAAAGAAAAATTGTGCTTTATTGGGACTTGGAATTTTATTAGGAGGAACTTATGAAATCTTAAAAGAGAAAAAAAGAAATGAAGAGATTAGAAACTTAAAGAGGAGAATAAATAGACTCGGAAGATGTCACAATGAATTTGTTATGTATCAAGGCGAATACAATGACAGAAATGAAGAAAAACAAGAAGAATTAGAAGAAAGAATTAGCTACCTGGAAGAGGAAACAACATCTAATTATGACCATATACTTGAACTTTCCAAAGAAGAAGTAGAGGGAGATTAAAATGGCATATGTACCAATACCAAAAGATTTGGACAAGATTAAAACAAAGGTTGCCTTTAACTTAACCAAAAGACAACTTATAGGTTTTTCTGTGGCAGGACTAATTGGTATACCAACCTATTTATTTATGAAGAAATATCTACCTAATGATGTTTCTATCATTGTAATGCTAATAGTAACCCTGCCAATCTTTTTTATAACCTTATATGAAAAAGATACCTTAACTTTTGAAAAATATTTTAAATTTTTCTATCTTCATAAGTTTTATCAACCAACTAAGAGAATAAGAAAGGAGGCATACCTTGAAGCAAAGAAAAAAGCAAATCAGCGACTTAAATCTAAGGGAAAAACAACTAAAAAAAGACCGAAAGGAAGTAAGAAGGCTAAAAACAAAGAAAGATCCAACAAATAGTCTTCTAAGTGTACTTTTAAAGAAAGAGAAAAAGAGATTTACCGTTGAGGACACTATTCCATATATAAGAATGTTACCAGAGGGCATTTGCCAGTTAGATGAAAAAAATTATTCAAAGACAATTTCATTTCAAGATATAAATTACCAGTTGGCATTGGAAGAAGATAGAGATTTAATTTTTAACCAATTTGCCAACTTTTTAAATTCTTTTGATCCAAGTGTCCACATTGAACTATCATATGTAAATCAATTAGGAAGAAATAGAGACCTACAAGATGCAATTAAAATTGCTGATAAGGGAGACTTTTATGACCATGTAAGAAAAGAGTTTAGGGAGATGTTAAAGCTTCAACTTGCAAAGGGAAATAACGGACTTAAAAAGATGAAGTATATAACCTTTACAACAGAAGCCGATAACCTAGAGCAAGCACGAGCAAAGTTAAATAGACTTGAAGTAGATATTTTATCTAACTTTAAATCTATGGGAGTAAGAGCAGAAAGTCTTGATGGCGAAGAAAGGTTAAGACTTGTTCACGATATGTTAAATCCAGACAAGAACTTTGATTTTTCATATAAAGATTTGAAGAAGAAAGAGTCTACAAAGTCACATATAACTCCCAATATCTTTAATTTTGCACCAGCAAATAATTTTAAATTTGGGAAATTCATTGGAGCAGTAAGCCATTTTCAAATACTTGCAAGTGAGTTATCAGACAGAATGTTATCTGAGTTTTTAGATATTGATGACAATATTTATGTAGCTTTTCATATAGATGTAGTTGAACAAGCAGAAGCTATTAAACTCATTAAGAGAAAAAACACAGACCTAGACAGAATGAAAATCGAAGAACAAAAGAAAGCAGTTCGTGCTGGATATGATATGGATATTATTCCTTCAGATATAAATACTTTTGGTGCGGATGTTAAGTCCATGTTATCTGACTTACAAAATAGAGATGAAAGGCTTTTTGTAGTTACCATAGTAATGATGAATTTTGCAAGGACTAATCAAAAATTAGAAAATACCATTGCACAAATCTCATCAATTGCAAATAGACATAATTGTCAGGTAAAAAGATTATCTCATCAACAAGAACAAGGACTTGTTTCTGTCTTACCTTTAGGAGTTAATCAAGTCGAAATAAAAAGATTTTTAACTTCATCATCAACGGCAGTATTTATGCCTTTTACAACAGAAGAGCTATTTATTGATTCGGCAAATTCCTTGTATTATGGCTTAAATGCCCTTAGCCAAAACTTGATTATGGCAGATAGGAAGAAACTAAAGAACCCTAATGGACTAATATTAGGAACACCAGGTTCTGGTAAATCTTTCTCAGCAAAGAGAGAGATGGCAAATGCAATTCTTGTCACAGATGATGATGTAATTATTTGTGATCCTGAAGGCGAGTATTCAAACCTTGTAAAACAATTTAATGGAGAAGTTATTAAAGTTTCGGCAAAATCAAAGGATTATCTAAATCCACTAGATATTAATATGAACTATGGAGATGGGGACGCACCTTTAAAGGATAAGGCAAATTTCATAATGTCTATGCTTGAACTTGTAGTAGGAGGATCTGGTCTTACTGCTGCAGAAAAATCTGTTATAGATAGATGCTTACCAAAGATATATCAAAAATATTTCGAAGATCCAAAACCAGAAAATATGCCTATATTAGGAGATTTATACGATATGCTCCTATCCCAAGAAGAGGGAGTTGGTAGAAAACTAGCAACAGAAATGGAAATTTATGTTAAGGGAAGTCTTAATGTATTTAATAATAGATCAAATGTTGACCTAAATAGGCAATTGCTCTGCTTTGATATAAAAGAGCTGGGAACACAACTTAAAAAAATAGGTATGCTTGTAATTCAAGACCAAGTTTGGAACAAGGTTTCCCTAAATAGAGGAAGCAAGTCTACAAGATACTATATAGATGAGTTCCACCTTTTATTAAAAGACCCACAAACTGCTTCATATTCAGTAGAAATCTGGAAAAGATTTAGAAAATGGGGAGGTATTCCAACAGGAATAACTCAAAACGTAAAAGACCTTTTAACAAGTCAGGAAATTGAAAATATCTTTGATAATACAGACTTTGTTCTAATGTTAAATCAAGCATCTGGAGATAGAGATATTCTTGCTAAGAAATTAAAAATATCGCCTTATCAGTTAAACTATATTACTAATTCAAATGCAGGTGAGGGACTCTTATTCTTTGGAAATACTATTGTTCCCTTTATAGATAAATTCCCTAAAGACACCATGTTATATAAGTTAATGACAACAAAACCAGAAGAAGCTAAGTAGGTGTGATATGGATAAAAAACTAAAAAAAGATTTTCAAAAGAAAATTATACGAAATAGGGACGCTCCTGAAAAAAATATGGATAGTAAACTTGTTCATTCAGATGATTATATCAATAAGATTATTAAGACTAAGGATAGGTTCGGAGATAAAATTTCAGAAAAAGAATCTAAACTTATTCATGAGAATGTATTAGCTAAAGATCAAAAACAAGATAAACTAAAAGATTTTCAGAAGTCTAAAAACAAGGAAAGAATCAGAAAAGAAGTTTTAGATAATAAGGATAAGGCTGAAGAAACAAAACAAACTAATCTTGAAATAAGGACAGATGAAAGCTTTAAACTTGATGAAGACTTAGATGTAGACTTCAAAAAGGTAAATTTTGGTAGTGAAAACAGTAGAAATATTAATTCTAATAAACTAACAACAGATGATATTGCAGCTAAGGCTCAACCAATAAGCAATAAGAAGGCATCAAGTAAAAGACAAGTTCTCAAAAATTACGAGGATAAACTTATCCATAGTAAGGATAAATTCCAAGACAAAATCAACGAGAAAGAGTCTAAGCGAATCCAGACAAGTGAAGATAAACCTATCGAAGCAAAGAAAAGCAAGAGAATATATAGAAA
>NZ_KV808705.1:33879-54124 GCF_001812365.1 Anaerococcus sp. HMSC065G05 | reverse complement strand
AAAGAAAAGCTTGTTAAAGATGAAGTAAGTAAGAACGAGAGTAATACTAGTATCGATAAAAAGCAAAAGCAGAAACTTTATCAAGAAAAGAAGTTTAGAGATAAGGAAAAAATTTCTAAAGAGATAGATAAAGAAAATAAGCCAAGCGAAGTTGATACAGATAAGACTTTTGACAATTCTGAGCTTAAAGACAATAATCAAGAATTTATAAAGGATGAAAAAGAAACAAGCCTTAAATCTTCAGAACAAAAGAAAGTTAATAAAAAGAAGACTTACTACAAAAGAAAAAATTATGAAAGTGATAAATTCACTCGAAAGAAAATTGATGACTTAAAAAATGAATCTAAGAAAGTTACAACGAAAGATTCTAAGAAAGCACAAGATGTTAAAGACTTTATATCAGATAAAAAGATTGGAGAGCTTGAAAAGTCTAAAAGTAAGTTAAAGGATAATATCTTAAAGAATAAAACTAAAGGAAGTCTATCCTCTGGGGTTTTATTATCTGGAGCAAAGTCTTCAGAGTTAGTGAGAGATTATTTAAGTTCAGGATCTGACAATACTGGTGTAGAATCTGGAGAAAAGGTCGCTAATGTAAGCTCTAAACTTCAGCATGGAATAAGGAAGTATAAGATAGACAAAAAGAAAAAGTCCTTAAAAAAGCTATCTAAACTTGATAAGAAAATAAAAAAGAGAAAAAGCAAGTTGGAGTTTAAAAGTGGCTTGGAAGATTTAAAAAAGTCAGATGCCTATATAAAGAAAAATAGATTTAAGAAGTTTTACCAGAGAAAACAAATGAAGAGCATGATAGCTAAAAAGCACGAAACAAGACTTGTAGATAGAGTTAAAAAAGCTATTTTAAGTTTAGGTAAGGCTTCTAAAGAGCTAATCGTAAGAAAAAGCAAGATGGTTTTATTTCTAGTAATAGGGCTAGGTCTAATGCTATCAATCATGATTGGTGGTGGAAGTGTTGGTATGAGTGGACTAAGCAATTCAGTAAACTCAGTAATGACAACAACATACCTATCACAAGACACAGTTCTAAGTGAAGTAAATCAAGAGTTTTCATCAATGGAATATGACCTACAATCACAAATCGAAAGTGTAAAAACAAGTCATCCTGGATATGACGAATATATCATAAACAAAGAAGGAGAAATTGGTCATAATACCCATGAACTTCTATCCTATATAACTTCAAGATGTGGAGAAGTAAAATCAGCATCTGAAGTAAAAGGAATTTTAAAAGAGCTTTTCGATAAGATGTATAAGCTTGATTTTAAAGAAGAAATTGAAATTAGAACAAGAACAGTAGCAAAAACAAGATATGATAGTCGTGGCAATCCTTATACTAGCTATGAAAAAGAAGAGTACGAATATAAAAAGTTAATTGTAACTTTAAAGAAAAAAGAAATGGATGAAGTTGTTAGGGAAATATTTAAAGATTATCCAGACAATGTAGTTCATTATGAAGCTCTTCTTGAAGCTAAGGGGAATATGGGAGATGTTTTTGGATCAGGAAATGGGGACTTAGGAGAAATAGTAGACAATCCAAACTTTGGAAATCCTGGTCTTGCTTTTGATTCAGCTACTGCCAAAGCCTTATTTAATGAAGCAGAAAAACATATAGGCAAAAGATATGTGTTTGGAGCAAGTGGACCATCTAACTTTGACTGCTCAGGATTTGTATGTTGGTCATTTACAAAGTCTGGTGTAAAAAGAATGCCAAGAACAACTGCATGGAGAATATACAAAGACTATTGTAATCCAGTAAGTCCAAGTGAAGCTCAACCTGGAGATATTATATTTTTCCACTCAACATATAACAGTGGAACTCCAATATCTCATGTAGGCATATATGCAGGTAACGGAATGATGATTCACGCAGGAGATCCAATTCAATACACATCAATAAATTCAAAATATTGGAAATCACACTTTTATGGTTTTGGAAGACCAAGATAGAAGGGAGATATTATGTGAACAGGAAGCTTATAAGTATTAGGAACAAAAAGAAAAAAATAGAAGAGAAATTAAAAGATTTAAATGCAAAATACAAGGAAATTTGCGATGAAGAAATACAGGTTGAAAATGAAGAAATAATTATAACTCTTAGGAGGAACAATATTAGCTTGGAAGAATTAATGGAGAAAATCAATGATAGAAAAAGAGAAGAAAAATTAAAAGAAAAGGAGAACATTCATAATGAAGAAATTTAATACGAACAGACTAAGAGCCTTTTTTATGGCTCTTTTATTAGTTTTAACATCAACTGTGCATACAAGTGCATTTGCAAAGTCTGATGTTACTTGGACGGAAGATGATTTTATGTATTCCTCTGAGGGAAATATAATCGCTTTTAGTGATAAAGGCTTAGAAAAGAAAGAGAAGACAAATATTCTAGTATTTCCTGAAGGAACGAAGTCTGTAAATGGAAATTATTCTTTAAGTCATTCAAACGATGAACTTAGATATAAAAGAGAATTTGGACGTGGCAAACATTGGGATAAAGTAATTATTCCTGATTCTGTTAAGCATTTAGGTTATGCTGCCTTTTACGAAGCAAGTATAGATCAGGTAAAACTATCAAATAGTCTAACTTATCTTGGTGGTTTAGCATTTTTCAATTGTGGACTTAGAGAAGTGACTTTACCTGATACTTTGGTAAATATTGAACATAATGCTTTTGAAAGAAATAACCTCCAAGAAATAACTATACCGAAGTCTGTGAAGACAATTGAACAGTATGCTTTTTCAAGAAATAAATTGCACACTATAAAAGTTTTAGGCAATCCAAATATTAACAGTAAGGGAGTATTCCATAATCAAGAAGTTGAGTATAGACCAAAACAAAATCCATTTTACGAAAATCATTTTGGTTTCAACGGAAATCAAGGATTCAAATCTATTCCTAATGGATTAAGGTTTGAAAATGGAGAGTTTGTTTTTGATAAGAATGTAGATAGTGTAGAACTTGAATTTGATTATAACAATGATATGTATCAAGGAAAGATGACTATTTACAATCCAAATAAATATTCCATTGATACTCAAACAGATTTAACAGGGCAAGATATTGATGAAAAGGACAATAAGATTGATGATTTAACTAAAAACATTAAGGATTTAGAAAATCAGATCAAAGACTTAAATGATAAGAAACAAGAAGACCAATCAAAGATAGATGAATTAAAGGAAAAGTTAGAATCTTGCAAAGATAATGGAGAAAAACTAAAACAAGAAAAGTCTAAGCTAGAAGAAGAAATTAGAGATAAAGATAATAAGATTGCTCAATTGAATAAAGAGATTGAGGATCTTAAAAATTCTAACAATGATGAACTAATAGCAGAAATTACTCAGCTTAAAGATGAATTAAAAAGATTGCAAGATGAAAATGCAAAACTAAAAGAAGATTATTCATCTACAAAATGGGAGTTAGAAGCTGAGAAAGAAAAGACCGATAAAAACGAAAATAAAATCAAAGAAATGCAAGGAAAGCTCGAGTCTTTAGAAGGGGAACTTGCAAAGAAGACTAAAGAAATTGATGATAAAGATAATAGAATTAAGGACTTAGAAAAAGCTCTTGATGAAAAAGATAATAAGATAAAAGACCTTGAGTCTAAAAGGAAAGAGACAGAAAATTCTAAGTCAGAATGCTGTAAGAAAATTGAAGAGCTTCAAAAGGCTATTGATAGTTTAAAAGAATCTTCTGAAAATACAAAAAAAGAATTAGAAGAGAAAATTAAAGGACTAGAAGAAAAACAAAAAGCTTCTGAAGAAGAAATTAAAAAGCTAAAAGAAGAGTTAGATAAGAAAATTGAAGAAGCAAAGAAGTTAATCGAGGAAGCAAATAAAAAATCGAAAGAAGAACTTGAGAAACAAGCTAAAGATGAAAAAGATAAAAATCTAAACCAAGACCTATCTAAAAAATTAGATGAACTTCTAAAACTTCAAAAAGAAAACAGAGAAAAGAAAGAAGATAAGAAATCTCAAGATAAGAAGTGGGACGAACTTTTGAAAGCTGATGACAAGAATATCCTAAATCAATTTGATCTTAACAAGATGAAAAAGCAAGAGGAACAACAAGGTAAAAAACAAGTTAAAGATGAAAAAGAATTTGCAGTTTTTCAAGTAGACAAAAACTTTTATAACATTATCAACAAAGATGGTAAGACAACAGTCTATATGGATGTAAAAACTTATGTGGATCAAGGAAGAACTATGATTCCAGTAAGATATATTGCTTATACTCTAGGTTTTAATGTTGAGTATGACAACTCTACTCGTGAAGCTATTTTCTCAAATAAAGAGAATAATATCCTAGCTAAAAAGACATTAAGACTAAATATTGATACTGGTGTTATGAAAGATTCAGATGGAAAGGTCTACAATTCAGATGTTAAGCCAGTGATTATAAATGGAAGAATTCATGCTTCAATTTCAAATATTGCTAAAGCTTTTGGGGCAAGTCATGGAGATATTAAAGATGGCAAAAACCAAACAATAGAATGGGACAATGCTAGAAAAGCAGTCTATGTATTTAAAAATGTAAAATAAGAAAGGATAGAAAAATGAATAAGAGTATTAAACGAGGAGTAGCCATAGCGTTACTCCTTTTTACATTTACAGTACCAGCAACTACATTTGCAATGACAAATGAAGGGCAAATAGAAAATCAAAGTGGATCAATATATGAACCACAAAAAGAAGAATTTGAAAAAATGTTGAAAGATGATGTTTTTACACCATCAAAAGAAGAAATTCCTTATCAAGATGTTCCAAGAATACCAGGAAATACAAGTGAAGCAAATAAGCCTTCAAATAATCTTCCTAAGAAAACACCACTTGTAAAAGGTGGTAATACTAAGGCAGTAAATAATCTTGCAACACAGGAAAATAAGGCAAGAGGTTCAGTAATTGAGAATGTAGATAGGAATGGAAAAGATATTACACCAAGTGGAGATACAGAAAAAGATAAAGAAAATCCAGTAGATGTAAGACAATTTTTAACATTTCAAACTAAAAGTGGAAAAACTATGCACCTAATAGTGGATCATTCATCAAATCAAGATAATGTAAGGTTATTGACAGAGGTAGGAGAGCAAGACCTACTTAATATGATTGAATCAGAAGATAAAAATACTATAAAGGTTGAAGAGCCTAAGAAAGAAGAAGTAAAAAAAGAAGAACCTAAGACTGTTCCAGTAAAAGAAGAAAAGAAAAGCGGGATAGGTTCATTTCTAATTGTTGCACTTGTAATTGGAGGAGTTGTAGGAGCAGGATATTATTTTAAGGTAGTCAAAGCTAAGGAAGATAAAATGTTGGAAGACTTTGAAGAAGATGATAAGGATTATATTAGTGAGTCAGAAGATGAATCTGACAATGAAGAAAGTAATGAAGAATCTTTAGATGAAGACGATGAAGATGAACTATTATAATAATTTTTAAAAGTTTGAGCGAGAGAGAAATCTTTCGCTCTTTTTTTATTTATGGAGGTATTAATGAAATTAGTAATAGCAGAAAAGCCAAGCGTAGCAGTTACAATTGCAAAAGTAATTGGAGCAAGAACAAGAAAAAACGGATATTATGAGGGGAATGGATACATTGTTTCTTGGTGTGTCGGTCATTTAATTCAAATGGCAAGTCCAGAAAGACACGACGAAAAATGGAAGAAATGGACAATAGAAAATCTTCCTATAATTCCAGAAGAATATATTTATGAAGTATCTAAAAGCACTAAAAAACAATATGGAGTTTTAAAGAAACTTTTAAACGATAAGAATATCGACACAGTTATAAATGCTTGTGATGCTGGAAGAGAGGGAGAACTTATTTTTAGGCTTGTATATAATCAAGCTAAATGTAAGAAGAAAATTCAAAGACTTTGGATATCTTCAATGGAAAACAAAGCTATTGAAGATGGTTTTAGAAATCTTAAAGACGGAGAAAAATTTGAAGACTTATATGGATCGGCAAGTGCAAGAGCTATTGCAGATTGGCTGGTAGGAATGAATTTAAGTAGGCTTTATTCTTGCATTTACAAGGAAACATATTCAGTTGGTAGAGTACAAACACCAACTCTATATTTAATAGCTAAAAGGGATAGTGAAATAAATCTATTTAAGAAGCAAAAATATTATACAGTTGACCTATCTTATAAAGGATTGAAACTTGTATCAGATAGGATTGATAAAATCGAAGTGGCAGAGCAACTTTTAAACTTGATAGAAGATGAAATAGTTATTACAGAGGTAGAGGATAAAGAAATAAGCACAAAAGCAGATAAGCCTTATGATCTCACTACCTTACAAAGAGAAGCTAATAAATATTTTGGGTATTCAGCAAATGACACTTTAAATCTGGCACAAGGCTTGTATGAAAAGAAGCTAATAACATATCCAAGAACGGATAGTAGGTATTTAACCGATGATATGGTTAATACTATGAAAGAATTATTAGAAGGACTTGAAGATGATTTTAAAATCAATGAATCAAATTTTAAATCTATTTTTAATTCATCTAAGGTTACAGACCACTATGCGATTATTCCTACTATATCAGGTATTGGAAAAGCTAGAGATTTATCTGATAGAGAAAGTAAAGTCTATAATCTAATTAAGGATAAATTACTTGCTTCATGCTCGGATAACTTAAAGGAATCTAGCAGAAAAATCAGATATGAATATGATAAATTTAATTTTAATGCAAGTGGCAAGACTGTAATCGATGAAGGTTATACCAAGTATCTAAAGACTTATGGGAAGGAAAGACAAGAAAATGAATTACCAGATGTAAAGACTGGAGATAAAATTAAGCTAACTTCTAAAAATATATCGGAGAAATTTACAAAAGCTCCAAGTCATTATAATGAAGATACACTTTTAAAGGCTATGGAGAATGCAGGGATTGAATCACTGGATAAAGACATAGAAGTAGAAAGAAAAGGCTTAGGAACACCAGCTACAAGAGCAGGAATTATTGAAAATCTTATCCATAAGGACCTTATAAGAAGAGATAAGAAAAATCTACTTGTAACAGAAAAAGGCAATAGGCTTGTATCTATTGTAGAGGATAAGTTCAAGTCGGCTAAAACAACATCTGAATGGGAAATGAAACTTGCAAAGATTAGTTCTGGTGAAGTAGATAAAGAAGACTTTTTAAGAGAAATAGAAGATAGTATAAGGGAGCTTGTAGATAGGTACAAGAATAATCTAAATGAATAAGATGAAGATATTAGAGCTTTTCGGTGGCATAGGTGCTATTAGAAAGGCTTTTATTAATTTAAAGATATCTTATGAAGTTGTTGATTATGTAGAAATAGATAAGGCTTGTGTTAAATCTTACAACGCACTTTTCGGAGAAAGTTACAAGCCAAAATCAGTAATAGGATATAAAGCTCCTAATGAAAAGATAGACTTAATTATGCATGGAAGTCCTTGCCAAGACTTTTCAAGAATAGGAAAAAAGCAAGGAGGAGTAAAAAATTCAGGAACTAGATCAAGCTTACTATTTGAAACAATTATAATAATTAAAGAAATGAAAGATAAACCTAAATGGATAATTTGGGAAAATGTAAAGGGAGTCCTTGATAGAAATATGAGGGACTCCTTTTTTATTTATCTAAAAGAGCTAGAGAGCCTAGGATATGAAAGCAAGTATAAAATCTTAAATGCAATGGATTTTGGGATACCTCAAAAAAGAGAAAGGATATTTGTTGTTTCATGTCTTGGAGCAAATAACTTTTCTTTTAATAAATTGGAGAGGAAAGAAACAAGACCACTAAGTGAATTTTTAGAAAAAGATGTAAGTGAACTTTATACAATGACCCAACCTTATATGCTGAAATTTTTAAATAAAGGAATAAATAACAGTTTTAGAGGGCGACTCAAAGTGATTAAAGATTTTTCTTATACTATTTCTACAAAACAGATGAGAGTACCTAATTCTGGAATAATAGATATTGGAAATGGTCAGTATAGGTATTTAACAGAAAGAGAATGTTTAAGACTAATGGGTTTTGATGACAGTGATATTAACAAACTAGAAGAAGCACATCCAAGAAGAAAAAATTGCACTTCAAGTAAACTATATAAGCAGGCCGGCAATTCTATTGTGGTTGATATTTTAATGTGCATTATTAGTTCAATAATGCATGTTAGTGTAAACTTATTATTGTAAATGATATAATAAAATAAAAGACTGGAGGGCATGATATGGATATTCTGGAATGTAAATTAAAGAATTGTTATGGAATAGATGAGTTTAACCATGAATTCGATTTTACAAATACAAATGTGATTACAGTATATGCAAAAAATGGATTAATGAAAACTTCTTTTGCAAAAACTTTTAAGAAAATTCAAGATGGTAAAGCTGACGAAATACGTGATGAAATATTCGATATAAAAGCAGAAGTTAATGTTAGCGTAGATGGACAAGATATAAGAAAAGAGCAAGTGTTTGTAATAAAAAGCTTTGAAAATTATTATGAATCTAATAGTATAGCGGATTTATTAGTAGACGAAAAAACAAAAAAATCTATCACAACTTTATTAAAGCAAAAAAATAATTTTTTAAAAAAGTTAGTGCAATATTCAGGACTAAAAATTGAAAAAACACAACAAGGAAGAAAAATTTATGAATTAGAGCCTACAATAGTTTCTGACATGAATTTAAGTGAAAAAAGCTTTTTATTAAGCTTGAAAGAATTAGGTGAAGTTGAAAATAAAACGTATTTACCTAATGTTAAATACTCGACAATTTTTGATAATAGTGTAATTAAAAAAATAAAGGACAGTAGTTTTCAAAATAAAATAAAAGAGTTTTGTGAAGCTGCTGAAACTATATACAGTAGTTATACTTTTTTTGAAAAAGGTAAGTTCACATTTCCAAAATTGAAAAACGTTGCAAAAAATTTAGATTCAGATAATTTTTTTGTAAGAGATAATAAACTTAATTTAAATAATAGCATAGTAATTGGTAATAATGATGAACTACAAGAGAAATTATATGAAATAGAAGGGAAAATTAAAGATATTCCAGAGTTTCAACAGATAGAAAAGTTACTAAGTGATACAAAAGGCATATTATTAAGAGATACAATAGAAAATAATCCTGAGCTAATAGAGTTTTTAAAAATAGAAAATTTAGACAATTTAAAAAAAGAATTATGGACTTCCTATATAAAGAAAGAAAAGAAATCTTTTGATGATTTATTAGAGATATATAAAGAATTAGAGGAGAATGTTAAAAATCTGAATATAGACAATACATTGTGGAATCGTTCTTTAGAAATATTTGAAGATAGGTTTACTGTTCCATATAAGATGAAAATATCAAATTTAAAGGGAGCGATAATAGGAGAAAACCTCCCACGTGTGGAGTTTATATTTGAGAAGGGTGAAAATCAAGCAAGCTTAGATAGATCAAATTTAGAAAAATTAGACGTGTTAAGTCAAGGAGAAAAAAGATCTTTATATTTGTTAAATATAATATTTGACATAGAAAAAATAAGAAAAGAAAGCAATGAAATCCTATTTATAGTAGACGATATAGCAGATTCTTTTGATTATAAAAATAAGTATGCTATTGTAGAATATTTGTATGAAATGGCAACAATTGATAATTTTAGAATGATAATTTTATCTCATAATTTTGATTTTTATAGAACAATTTCTTCTAGACTCAATGTACCTCGTAAATCTAGATTTATCGTTGAAAACAAGCAGGATTTAAATTTGATAGAAGAAAAATATCAAAAGCAACCTTTTATAACATGGAAAAGTAAACCAGATAAATATTCTTTATTTGCACTTATACCATTTGTTAGGAATCTAATTGAATATAGTTATGATAAATATGTTAATGATTCAAATTATTATGATAGCGATTATGAGCTATTAACTAATTTACTACACAATAAAGATAATTCAGGAACTATTACTTTTAAAACTTTAGGGAAAGTATATAAAGAATATTTAGGGAAATTTGATATACCCAGTGAATTTAAAGAGGATGATCTGGTTATAGAAAAGCTTTATGAAACTACTGAAAACTTAAGTAATAACTTAAATTTACTCGAGCATAAAGTTTTATTATCAATGGCTTGTAGACTTAAAGCTGAGGAAATAATGTTAGATAAAATTAATAATTATAATGGAATGCTCAATTGGAAAGTGAAAAATAATTTGAAAACAGGAGATAAAGCGGAATTTCTGAATCATGTAGATAAAACTAATAATATGACCAGGGTATTATTTGATGCATATAAGCAGATTGCGAATGAAGAACAAATTAATATTGTTAATGAAGTTAATATAATGACTCCAGAAAATATTCATATAAACTCTTTTATGTATGAGCCTATAATGGATATGGATATTAACGAATTATTGAACTTATATAAAAAACTTAAAAAATTAATATAGGTCATTTAATTATATTACATTAAAGACGGTAGATTATTTAAAATCTATCGTCTTTTTTATTACTCTAAAAAGGAGGTAGAAAATGCAAGTAAATGATTTTAAGAATATACAAGAAGCTATAAAATATGAAGTTTTGCAAGAAGAAAATGAATATTTAAAACTCTTAAAAGTTATAGGCAATAATCAGAAATATGATTTTTCTAGCCAACTAAGTATATACAACAAAGAACCTGAAGCTAGAGCTTGTGCGACCTTTGATATGTGGAAGAAATATTTTGGTCGAGTTGTTATGAGGGGTCAAAAGGGTATTCCAATTTTAGTTGGAAGTGATGTAAACAAAAAAGTTTCATATATTTTTGATGTTAGTCAGACCATATCAATGGATAGGAATATTAATGAGGTTATCTTATGGCAGTTTGACCACGAAAACCATAACGAGGCTTTAAAAGAAATAATAAGAGATTCTTCATTTGAAGCTAGTGATTCACTCAATGAAAATATATTTTCTTTGAGTCGAATTTATGGAGACGAATATATTAGCTTGGCTCTTGCTGACTTGAGAATAGATATAGAGGATAGACTGAGTTTTGAAAAGTTTATGAGGGACTCAATATCCTATGCGGTAGCTAATAGGTTTAATACAGTTTATCCTATGGATATGGAAAATTTAAAAAATAATTTTTCTAGGATTAATACAATTTCTTTAGAGCAGATAGGTCTTGTAATATCAAGGGTTAGTGAAGATATTATAGATAGCACAATAGAAAAATCTAAGGAAATGGATCGTGCTAGGATGCTGACAGAAAGGGCCGCTGCCGACTATAATAGAGATATAGACAATACAAATGAAAATAGAGGAGGTCAAAATGATTTATATAGACGATATGATAGGTCAAGAAGTAGAGATGGACGAGTTCTCACAGGTGGAAGCGACAGAGGAAATAGCATTGAAGATCGAAGAGAAAACCTTGGACATGATGGAGAAGGATCTGGAATTTATGGAGAGATATCCGAATCCGACATACGCAGTTCTAAGACTGTCTTACCTAGTGGGGAGCGAGGACATGGAGAACTGGAAGAAACTTCAGAAAATGTACGAGGAGAAAACACTTTTGAACCATCTGAAGGAAATTCAGAATCAGGCAGTGGACTTTATCAAGAGAGAGAAAGTCAAGATGATGAAAGCACAAGGATTGACAGAGAAGATGAAAAGAGAGAATCCAGAGGAATACCAAGGACAGATGAACAACTTAATGGCAACAGTGAAGAGAATGGCAATCAAGGAATACGTGGAAGCTTAGAAAATGAAATAAGCCAAGAAAAGGAAGCTGATGAAGCTTCTTTTTTTGATGACAAAAACACTGAAAATAGAAAAGATTACTGGATTGTAGAATTTAATGAAAACCACGAATTAGTTCCCGATTATAGTGGGCAGGTAGTAACTAAAGATTTAATTAATGTCCTAAGACAAAAGGATATTGATGTTAAAGACCATAATCAAACTCTTGGAGAAAATGAATTTGGAGAAATGACTGATGATTATATCGGATATTTCAAATTATATTTTGACCACTATATAGATGGAGAAGTTGTCGAACACTATAGGATTGACCTTGGTGATGGTAAAGAAGTAAATGAGCGTGAATTTTCATATTTAGAAGAGCAAATTGCAATAAGCGAGGAAAAATCTTTACAAGAAAAAGCTAAGGAAAAGATAGAGCCTAAGTTTAAGATAGGCGATCAGGTTAGATATAAAGATAAGGACTTTACCATTACAGATTTTGATGAACTAAGTGGAGGACTTAAAACTGTCACTATCAGAGATAATATGAATTATATGGGAGGTATGATTAGGGGTTCGGAAGTAATTCCATATAGAAACGATTCATACCTTGAAGAAATCTTTGAAAATCTAAGTCAAACATCAGAAAAACTAGCAGTAAAAGTTGGAAAAGAATTTATTTTAGAAGATGAGAATATCTTTGATGGAATTAACTTGATTGAAACTGGAACTAAAGTAGAAGTTAATGGAGAAGAATTTCCTTTATATAAGGGTGAAACATTTGAAGAAAGTAGGAAGATTGATGACCTTTTAGATAGTGGAAATTATGAGATATACAAGTTATCTGAGCATGAAAAACAAATTGAAATACAAGTAGAGCAAGAAAGCTTTATTGATAACTACAATCCAGAAATTGACCAAATGATGGATAGATACAATGTACCTAGGGAAGCAGCCGAAAACTTATTGAGAGGTAAAGAAGATTTAAAGAATCTAGGCTATGAACCTAATAAGGAAAGACTAAGTTTTGCTAGAAATTATGACTTGAAAAATCATATTTACTCAGAATACCTAACACCATCAGAAAAACTAGATAAAAATATCAAAGCTATTAAAATGCTAAAAAGACTTGAAAATGAAAATAGGAGTCCAAGAGAGTATGAACAAGCCTATCTTGCTGATTATCTGGGTTGGGGTGGTCTTGCAGATGTCTTCGATGAAGAAAAAGGAGGGCAATGGCTCGAAGCAAGAAATATTTTAAAAGAAAATCTAACAAATGAAGAGTATTTGAATGCTAAAGAGTCTACCTTAACATCCTTTTATACACCTAGAGAGGTAATGGTTGGAATATATAATACTTTAACAGATATGGGTTTTAAGACTGGGAATATCCTTGAACCATCTGCAGGGGTCGGTAATTTTATTGGTAATATGCCAAGTGAAATACAAGGCTCTAAAGTATATGGAGTAGAAAAAGATAGTCTAAGCGGAAGAATAGCAAGAGAACTTTATCCTGAAGCTAATATTCAAATTAAAGGCTTTGAAGAAACAAACTTCTCAAATAACTTTTTCGATTTAGTTATAGGAAATGTTCCCTTTGGAGATTTTAAAGTTAACGATCGTGAATATAACAGAAATAATTTTCTGATTCACGATTATTTTTTTGCAAAGTCAATAGATAAGGTTAGGAATGGAGGAATTATTGCCTTTATAACCTCATCTGGAACTATGGATAAAAAAGATGAATCTGTTAGAAAATATATTAATGCAAGGTGTGAGTTTTTAGGAGCTATGAGGCTACCTAATACAACATTTAAAGGTCTTGCTGGTACAGAAGTTACTTCAGATATTATTTTTCTAAAGAAGAGAGATTCGGTTATAGAAAGAGATGACGATTGGATACACCTAGCAACTAATAAAAAGGGTTTGACTTATAATAAATACTTTGTAGATAATCCTCAAATGGTATTAGGAGATATGAAAGAAGTATCTGGAAGATTTGGTAATACAATTACTTGTGATGAAAAAGAAGACGAAAAGTTAAAAGATTTAATGGATCTTGCAAGTAAGGAAATATCTTCAAATTCAAAATATGAAGAGGTCGAACTATTGGAAGATGAAGAATTAATTCTTCCAGCAACAGATGATGTTAAAAACTTTTCTTACACTATTATTGACGAAGAAGTCTACCTAAGAGAAAACTCAGTCTTAATTAAGCAGAATATATCAGATAAAAATAAAGAAAAAATAAAAGATTACCTTGATGTAATGAATGCTTTAAAAGATGTAATAGAAAAACAAAAGGACGATTTTTTAGATGAAGAAATAAAAGAGTCACAAGCAAAGTTAAATGAAGTCTATGATAACTTTTCAAAGAAACATGGCTTCATTAACTCCTTATCAAACACTAGAGCCCTAAAGGAAGACTCAAACTTTCCTTTGGTTTCATCAATAGAAATACTTGATGATGAGGATAATTTCAAAGCTAAGAGCGATATATTCTCAAAAAGAACAATAACAAAGGCAAAAGTAGTAGACCATGTAGATACTTCCCTTGAAGCTTTAGTCTTATCTGTTTCACAAAAAGGATATGTAGATTTTGAATATATGGAATCTATAACAAGTAAAGATAGGGACACCTTAATTGGTGAACTTGAGGGCGAGATATTTTTAGATATTAAGGACACAGACCTAATAAATAACAGAATGCCTTTCGAGAACTTTGACAATGACGATCCATTTCATTTTTCATATGTGTCGGCTGATGAATATTTAAGTGGTAATATCAGAGAAAAAATTGGCTACCTCAATTCATATATCGGAGAAATTGAAAATGTAATAGATTTAGCACCTTCTGACAAGAAAGACGCATTATTAAACGAGTTAGGCAAACTAAAATATCAAAGAGAAAAATTACAAGAAGTTATGCCTGAAGAACTCACTGCTTCTGATATAAATGTAAGGTTAGGAGCAACTTGGATACCTCAAAAAGATATAGAAGACTTTACTTTTAACCTTTTAAAAACACCAGGCTATGATAGGTGGAATATAAATGTTAGGTTCTCACCACATACAAGTGAATGGAATATTGAAGGTAAAAGTGTTGACTCAACTAATGACCTTGCTAACATGACTTATGGTACAAGTAGAGTGAATGCCTATAAGCTAATTGAAAATGCTCTTAATCTAAAAGATACAAAGGTATTTGATCAAGTAATAAACGATGATGGTTCTAAGACCTCTGTATTAAATAAAAAAGAAACCATGCTTGCAAGTCAAAATCAAGAACTGATTAAAGAAGAATTTAAGAATTGGATATTTGAAGATCCTGATAGAAGATATAGGCTAGAAAAGATTTATAATGAAAAATTCAATTCAATTAGAAATAGAGAATTTGATGGCTCTAACTTAACTTTTGATGGAATGAATACTGAAATCAGACTACGAGAACATCAAAAAAATGCCATAGCAAGGACTCTTTATGGTGGAAACACACTACTTGCCCATGTAGTAGGAGCAGGAAAAACTTTTGAAATGGTAGCTTCTGCTATGGAATCTAAAAAGTTAGGACTTGCAAGTAAATCATTATTTGTAGTTCCTAACCATTTAACCACTCAAATTGGTAGGGAGTTTATGCAATTATATCCGTCAGCAAATATTATGGTGGCCGATAAAAAAGACTTCCAACCTAAAAATAGAAAAAGATTTATTGGTAGGATTGCAACAGGAGAATATGATGCGGTTATCATAGGACACTCTCAATTTGAAAAAATACCGATGTCTAAGGAATACCAGGTAAGGCATATACAAGACCAAATAGACGATATAGTTTCCTTTATTGATGAGAACAAAAGAAATAGAGGAGAAAATTTTACAGTAAAACAACTGGAAAAGACAAAGAAGAAACTCTTGGTAAGACTTGAAAAACTAAATGATGACTTTAAAAAGGATGATGTAATAACCTTTGAAGAGCTAGGGGTAGATAAGTTATTTATAGACGAAGCTCATAATTACAAAAACTTATTCTTGCATACTAAAATGAGAAATGTTGCGGGTATTGGTCAGAGTGAAGCCTTTAAGTCTTCAGATATGTATATGAAATGTAGGTATATGGATGAAATGACAGATGGAAAGGGAGTTGTATTTGCTACTGGTACACCAATATCAAATTCAATGACAGAGCTTTATACTATGCAAAGATACCTTCAATATGACGATTTAAAGGCAAGAGGATTAGAACATTTTGACGCTTGGGCTTCTACTTTTGGAGAAACAGAAAACACCTTTGAATTATCTCCAGAAGGCACTGGATATAGGCAAAAGACAAGATTTTCAAAGTTTTATAACTTGCCAGAGTTGATGTCTATGTTTAAAGAAGTAGCAGATATAAAGACTTCAGATATGTTAAATTTGCCAGTACCAGAAGCAAATTTTGAAGTTATTAAAACGAAACCTACTGAGGAACAAAAAGAAATATTAGAAGCTATTTCAGAAAGAGCTGACGCAGTTAGAAATAACCAAGTAGAGCCAACAGAAGACAATATGCTAAAGATTACAAATGATGGTAAAAAACTTGCCCTAGACCAAAGATTAATAAATCCACTACTTCCAGATGATCCTAATTCAAAGGTTAATGTATGCGTTAAAAACGTCTTTAGTATCTGGGATAAGACAAAAGAAAATTCATCGACCCAATTAGTGTTTTCAGATATGTCTACACCAAAAGGAGATGGAGAATTTAATATCTATGATGATATTAGAAATAAGCTAGTGAATATGGGAATACCTAAAGAAGAAATAGCCTTTATCCACGAAGCAGATACAAACAAACAAAAAGATGAATTATTCTCTAAGGTAAGAAGAGGAGAAGTAAGAGTATTATTAGGTTCTACTCAAAAAATGGGAGCAGGTACAAATGTACAAAATAAATTAATAGCCTTACACGATTTAGACGTTCCATGGAGACCGTCTGACCTAGAGCAAAGAAGTGGTAGAATTGTTCGTCAAGGTAATGAAAATGATAAAGTCAATATCTTTAGATATGTAACAGAGAATACCTTTGATTCTTATTTGTGGCAGACGATAGAGAATAAGCAGAAATTCATTTCTCAAATTATGACTTCAAAAACTCCAGTAAGAGTTGCAGAAGATGTTGATGAAGCAAGTCTATCTTATTCAGAAATTAAGGCTTTAGCTACTGGAAATCCTCTAATTAAAGAAAAAATGGATTTAGATAACGAAGTAACAAAATTAAAAATGTTAGAAGCAAACTACAAGTCTAATAAATACAAGCTAGAAGACAAGGTAAATAAATTTTATCCTCAAAGTATTTTAAAAACTGAAATGGAAATAAAAGCAGTTAAAGAAGATGTTGCAAGTGTTGAGAAATTAGGAGAAGGAGATAGCAAATTCACTTCAATCAGACTTGGAGAAAATAAAATTTTAGATAAGAAAGAAGCTGGAGAGAAGCTATTAGAAGAAATAAAAAAGGTAAAGATAAATGATAGCAAGGTCATTGGTAAATATAGAAATTTAGACTTGCAAGTTTCATATAACTTTATGACTAATACTCACACCTTTAAACTTCTAGGAAAAGCAGAATACTTTGGAGAGTTTTCAAACTCTACTGATGGCAATATAACAAGGCTTGATAATGCCATTGAAAAAATGCCTTCAAGACTTGATAGGTTAAATCAAAACTTTGAAAACTATAAAGAATCTTTAGAAAATGCCAAAGTAGAATTAACTAAACCATTTGAAAAAGCAGATGAGTTAAGGGATAAGATACTAAGACTAGCTGAGATTAATAAACTTTTAGATATGGGAGAAGTAGAAGAATTAGAAAACCAATCACCATTATTAGAAGATTTAAAGAGGGCGATAGTTGATTATTCTAACTATGAGTTTTCAGAATCTAATAGCTATGAAGATTTTGACAAACTATATCCTGATTTAAGTCATATAGGACTTGCCTATACAGAAACACCTGATGGTAAGCACTCTATTCAATATGAGGTAAATTTGGAAGAAAAAACATGGACTCAGTATGTAGATAATGTAGCTATTAGAACAGAATCTTTTGTAGAGGAAGATATATCTAATTCACAAGCTATTAAAGATATGACTGAAGCCATAAAGATGTCAAGTTTTGATGATCTGGTATCAGTAGATGAAGAAGATTTAAAACAAGCACTAGGACTAGAAATAGATGATGATGGAAACTTCTATGATCCACTGGCAAAAGATCTTGATAATGACGGAATACCAGATAGGTATGACAATGACTTCAAAGATAGTGATTACTTTGAATCAACTTATGATGTAGAGGATAATCTTCATTCAAGAGAAGAGAAACCATCAATATTGGGACAAATTTCAAAATTCAAAGCGGAAGAAGAAAAAGATAAAAATCAAGAAAAAAGTGAAAAAGGACAAGAACGATAAAGGAGGGCGAAAGGCTCTCCTTATTTAATACAAGGAGGAAACTATGGAATACAAAGATATTAGAGAAAACTTAGAAGAAATGATGAATGATAATTACAAGGATTTTATAAAAGCACTTGTGAGCATAGAAAAAGGTGTTACTGATGAAAAGGCACTTGAAGAAGTATACGTTTTATTTATGATCAAAGACACAACAGGTCTATTAAATGATGACTTTGACTATATGATTGATGATATGAAAGAACAAGGTAAGATTGTTGAAAATGTCAGTGATATTGAAGAAAAAGACGATCTCATAAATCTCGTGGGCAATATAGCTGGCAAAGTAGAAAATCTTGAAAGAGAAAATGCAAATGGAGAAAAGTTTAAAGTAAGTAATTTTTCAATTGTTTCAAAAGATGACGATGGCAATAAAGTTTATACCAATTGTTCAGCCTATGGAGATAAGACAAAAGATATAGAGAACTTAAAGCAAGGAGATTTTGTTAAAATATTTGGACAAGTAAAAACAAGCATTGACAACAACGGAAAGGAACATAAGAATGTTCGTATTTTGTCTTCTAAGCTCTTAACAGCAAAAGAACAAGTAAAGAGTCAAGACAAGGATAAAAAGTCAATATTAGGGCAAATAAAAAGCTTTAAGACAGATGACAAAACTAAGTCAACTAAGAAAGACCATAGCAAAGGAGCAGAGAGATAAATATCGGCAGTCTTCGGACTGCCTTTATTTTTTTGCTTAGATTAACGCGGTAAATCATACGATTGAAAGGAATCTGCGTTATATGCTATAATTAGGTAGTTAATCTATACATTTAGAAAGGTAAAATATAGAATTGGAGAATGATATGGGATTTTCATATAATAAATTATGGAAGTTATTAATAGATAAAAATATGAAAAAAACAGACTTACAATGTGCAATAGCAACAACACCCAAGACAATAGCAAAAATGGGAAGAGACGAAAACGTAAGTTTGGAAACATTAGGAAAGATTTGTGAGTATTTTCAATGTGATATTGGAGATATTATTGAATATAAAAATGGAGTTAAGATAAATGATAAATAATACTCTTACCTATATTTCATTATTTTCATCAGCAGGAGTTGGTTGCTATGGATTTAAACAAGGGGGATTTAATCAACATTATTTGGAAAATTCTATTGATTTTAAATGGTAGCAGAAGATCAGAGTGATTATTTTATATAAGAATTATTGTTAAGTATTAGGAATTGTTAAGGAGGAGTATGGCTGAAGATACAAGAACTTACGGTGAAGTTATAAAAGCATATAAGCATATAAAAAACACTAGAGATAATTTTGGATTTCCTAGGAAGTCAATATTTCATATTCACACACCAGCTTCTCATGATTATAAATTAATGGAGAATTTAGGTACAGATGGATATAAAAAAATAAGTGAAAAAGAATTAGAAGATATAATTTATGAAAAAAGTATTATCCCTCTCATAAATGGGAAAAGAGATGTAAAGTTTGGTAGAGATTTTGATATTTTTGAAAGCAAAAAAGAAATATATGCTTTTTTATTGTTAGCTAATGAATTACTAATAAATCAATATGAGATAGCAGTTGTCACAGATCATAATACATTTGAGGGGATAGACAAATTAAAAATATGTATACATCATCTAAAAAAGTTAAAAGCTAAATATAATGTTGAAACAATATTATTTCGAGGAATAGAAATATCATGTGCTGACAAGCTTCATGTAGTAGCAATATTAGATGACGATAAGAATAATGAAGAGGAAGTAATTAAGTGGCTAGATGAAAAATTGATTTCTGAAAAAGACGGTGTGTATGTTACTAGTTTAGAAGTTATGGATTTTTTTTCGAGTTTAGGAGCGATAACTTATATAGCTCATATATACTCATCTAATATAAATAAAGATAAGTTTTTAAGTGGGGCATATAAAAAGAAATTATTTTCCAGTGAAAACACTAGAATTGTTGGTTTAAAAAACAAGAATCAAATCAAAGGTGCAAAAAACTTCATGAAAAATTATAGAGAGGATGTAAATTTTTTAATTGACAATGACTCACATTCAATTGATACATTAGACAATAATTTTTTT